>PLBD01000115.1 GCA_003135315.1 Acidobacteriaceae bacterium
TGCTGGTGTTGAACGCCAGGAAAAGGTAATCCAGGAACATGGGAGACCACGATGGGTCTTCTTCCGGGTGTCCCATCATCTGGGGAAAAAGAAACGCGCTCCTGGCGTTACCCTGCTCCCGCCCGACGGGGCCGCCGGCATCCAGCTTCCAGTACCACAAGCCGAATACCAGAATATTGGTGAACCACAGCAAGGCAGCCGAAGCCAGCAGTGTCCGCGGCGGGTCTTTGTGACTGGGTAGACCTTCGATCAGCAGCCCCAACGAGCCGATCAGGGCCAGTGTGATGACCCCCAGGGCCGCGAAGGTCAATATTCGGGAAATATCGTAACGGCCCAGCCGATAGCTAAAGACGATCGGGACCAGCAGAACAAAAATCACCGCGAGCAGGAGCCAATCGGGACCGAGCGAAAGCCGCTCCGGCAGGGCCAGGTAAATAAGGCCATCGGCCAGCATGGCGACGAGGGCCGGCCAGCGGGGCTCGCGGACTTTCTGGATCTTTATGGTCACGGAAAGAGCCTACCACTTTCGCTTCTCTGGTCCGCCTTATAGGCTAATCGCCGGGCGCTAATTGCTGATTTTGTGACGCATGTCATTGAATCCCGTCGCGCGCCGGGGTATATTGGCGCGTTCTTCATAATCCGGTTGCGGGTGTGCCGTTACGAGCGAGACGATCAATTTATGCCCCAAAATTACGTACCCATTTTTATTTTTGCCCTGGTCGCGTTCCTTGTCGCTGCCGGAACGGTAGCCCTTTGCACGCTGATCCGTCCCAAGAACCCGTTCAAAACCAAACTGATGCCTTACGAATGCGGCATCACGCCCTTTGATAGCGCGCGCGGACGTTACACCGTGCGGTTCTACATCGTTGCGATCTTATTCGTTGTTTTCGACGTGGAGACCATCTTCCTGTTTCCCTGGGCAGTGCAGTTTAAGCTGCTCGGCCTGTTTGGGCTGCTGGAGATGTTTGTCTTCCTCGGCATCCTGATCGTGGGATACATCTGGATCTGGAAAAAGGGCGCGCTGGAATGGGTGTAACCAGCGTGGCGCCCGGCGCAAAACGAGTTGCCCCTATCCGCACGACCCCTGCGGATAGGGTTCTTTTTTGCCGGGCGAAATGTTCCCGTGTGAGCCATGGTTGCGGCTTTGCGTCGCCGATGTGATTGAGATCACAGTATGACGTGACTCTCGCACGAGAAGGTGACCACCTCAAGCTGTTACAAGTAAAGGGTTCCAAAGACCGCAGGGAAGGGTGGAAGATGCAGCATGCCTGACGAGACCAAAGACCCGAACCCCGTCTTGCCTGAAGCGAAGCCCCCAGCGGCCCCACAGCCGGGGTCGTCCGGGGAGGCAGTCGCATCGGCTCCTGTGACCGCGAAGCCCGTTCCAGCCGAGACATCCGAGCCGCCGGCTCCAAAAGCGGCCGCTCCTGTGGCAAAGCCAGAAGCCGCCGCGAAGCCCGCTGAGCCCGCCAAGCCTGCCGCAGCTGCGCCCGCGACTCCGCCGGCGGCCGCGAAGCCTGCCGCTCCCGCCGCCAAAGCGCCGCCCAAGCCGGAAGGCCCCAAGCCGGAGCCTTGGGATTCGGACCTGGTTCGCAGCCTGCAGGGCCAATATGGCTCAGGCATTCGAGAAGCCAGCACTTACGTCGGGCAGAAATATCTGGTAGTCGACAGTTCGATCCTCTACGAAATTCTGCTGCGCATGAGGAGTGCCGAACTCTTCGATTACTGCGTTGACATCACCGCGGTTCACTATCCTAAGCGTGAAGCGCAGTTCGACATTATCTACATTCTGTATTCGTTCCACCACAACGAGCGCGTGCGCATCAAGGCGCAGATCAAGGACGGCGATTCTATCCGCAGCGCGGTCAGCATCTGGGAGACGGCCAACTGGCTGGAGCGCGAAATCTACGACATGTTCGGCATCAGCTTTGACGGGCATCCCGACCTGAAGCGCATTCTGCTGCCTGACGGCTGGAAGGGCTATCCGCTGCGCAAGGATTACCCGATTCTTCAGCAGGACCAGGAGTGGGTGAAGATCAACCTGGGCATCGAGAGTGGACAATGAGCGATTTCGAAAACGATTATCGCCACGCAAAGCCGGGCCAAAGTGGTCCAGGAGTGACGGACTATCTCGACCTCGATACCAAGGACGAAACTTTCCTTGACGCGACGGAACTCGTCCTCAACATGGGGCCGCAGCATCCGTCTACGCACGGCGTGCTGCGCGTCATTCTCAAACTCGACGGCGAAAAGGTCCTGGGCACCGAGTGCGTCATCGGCTACCTGCATCGCGGCGTGGAGAAGATTGCCGAGAACCGCACCTACGCGATGTTCAATCCGTATGTCGATCGCATGGACTACGTGGCGTCGGTCTCCAATGGGTTGGGCTATTGCGAGGCGGTCGAAAAGCTCCAGAACGTGGAAGCGCCGCCGCGGGCGCAGTACATTCGTGTGATCCTGACAGAGCTGTGCCGCATCGCCAGCCACCAGGTGTGGCTGGGCACGCACGCGCTCGACATCGGCGCGCTGACCCCGCTGTTCTATTGCTTCCGCGATCGCGAAGAGATTCTAAAGATCTTCGAGAAATACTGCGGCGCGCGCCTCACGACGCATGCGTTCCGCATCGGCGGCTGCATCTACGAGGCCTATGACGGCTTCGAGCAGGACTGCCTGCAATTCTGCACCGCGTTCCTGCCCAAGCTTGACGAATACGAAGAGCTGCTGACCACCAACCGCATCTGGGTGCGGCGTACCAAAGGTGTCGGCATTCTGAATCCGGAAGATTGCATCGCGCTGGGCGTCACCGGGCCAGTCCTACGCGCCAGCGGAGTGCAGTGGGACCTTCGTAAGGCACAGCCCTACGAGTGCTACAAGAATTTTGACTTCGAGATTCCGACCGGCCTGAACGGCGACACCTATGACCGGTACCTGGTGCGCATCGCAGAGATGCGCCAGTCGGTGCACATCATTCGACAGGCCGTCGAAGGCCTGCCGCAAGGGCCGATCATGGCCAAGATTCCGAAAGTCCTCAAGCCGCCGGTGGGCGAGATCTATCACTCCATNNGTGCGGCCGCCGTCGTTCGTCAACCTGCAAGCCCTCGACAAGATGGTGCGCGGCCTGCTGGTGGCCGATGTGGTCGCCGTCATCGGCACGCTCGACATCGTGCTCGGGGAGGTGGACCGCTAATGTTTGACGCCATCACAAAATACCTCAGCTCCAATGTGTCCCCTGGCGAAGCCGGCAGCATGTTCTGGGCGACCATTTACATCCTGATCATTACCGCCGGAATTTCGCTGTCCGTGATCGCGATGAACTGGCTGGAGCGCAAGATTCTGGCTCACATGCAGATTCGTCTCGGCCCCATGCGCGTGGGCCCGCACGGATTGCTGCAGCCCTTCGCCGACGCGCTGAAGCTGCTGATCAAGGAAGACATCATCCCGCAAGAGGCCGACAAGTTCGTCTTCTGGAGCGCGCCCGTCGTGGTCACGATGACCGCGTTCACCACATTCCTGGTCGTGCCCTTCGGCCCCACCCACGCCGTTACCGACATGAACATCGGCATCCTGTTCATGCTGGGCGTGTCGTCCCTGGGCGTGCTGGGCATTATCATGGCGGGCTGGTCGTCGAATTCGCATTACCCGCTGATGGGGTCTTTACGTTCCAGCGCGCAGATGGTTTCGTACGAAATCGCGATGGGCCTGGCAATCATCTGTGCCGTGCTCATGACCAGCCTCGAAACCGGCACCGGCACATTGAGCATGATCGGCATCGTTCAATCTCAGGCGTCGCAGCACACCTGGTTCATCTTCAAATTCTTCCCGCTGGGATTTCTGGCATTCGCGATTTTTGCGATTGCGATGGTCGCGGAAACCAATCGCGCGCCCTTCGATCTGCCGGAAGCTGAGTCCGAGCTGGTTGCCGGCTTCCATACCGAGTACAGCGGCTTTCGCTGGTCGCTGTTCTTCCTGGCGGAATATGCGGCAATGCTGGCGGTCTCGTCGATCGCGGTAACGCTCTGGCTGGGCGGATGGATGCGGCCGTTCCCGAACTGGCTGAGCGGCGCGACTTGGAACGCGGCATTTTCGTTGTTTCCGGCGCTGACACTGTTCGTGCTCGCTGGGCTCTGCCTGCTGGGCACGGTTCGCATGCCAAAGATTCCGCAGATGAAGGTGCAAACCATGGGCCTGCTGATCTTCGGATTGCTGCTGGGATTCATTGGGCTGGTTTTGATTATTCCCGGCGTGCGCGAGCGGGTGCAGGACATTTACTGGTTCGTCGTCAAAGTTGCGTTCTTCATGTATCTGTACATCTGGTATCGCGGAACGTTCCCGCGCTACCGCTTTGACCAGCTCATGAAAGTGGGCTGGAAGGTATTGCTGCCGACCGGTCTGGCTGTTCTTGTCGCGACCGCGCTGTGGGGACTGATGCCCCAACTGTCGTCGGCAATCCTGGGGGTACTAAGGTGAAACTGAAGCCGCTGCTTCGCAAAATGTTGCTGATCGATTTGATCAAAGGCCTCAAGGTTACGTTTAACTATCAGGCTCCAAGTGAAGCAATCACAGAGCAGTATCCACTGGAACGGCCGGTCATCTTTGAGCGCTTCAGGGGGCAGCCACGGTTGAAGGTGGATCCGGAGAGTGGCGCGTCGATGTGTATCGTCTGCAACCTGTGCGCGCTGGCGTGCCCGGAGCAGTTGATCGTCGTGAAGGGCGAACGCAACCCGGTGACCAAGCGCAAGGAGCCAGTCTCGTACACCTACGACTTGAGCCGTTGCATGTTCTGCGGCCTGTGCGCCGAGGCCTGCGCGACTGACGCGCTGGAACTGACGCAGGATTACGAGATGGCTCTCTACAGCCGCGAGGGCATGGTGCTGGACCAAGCAGCGCTGGAGCGCGGCCAGGAGCCGGAGAAGTACGTGAAGTAAGCAGTGACCAGTGGCTAGTGGTCAGTTGGATTCGAGTTTCGAGTTTCAAGCGGCACGCGGCAGAGTTTTTCGTGAGACGGCGGAGTGCCGCCAGTTTGGTTGATCTTCAAGATTGTGGGTGTGAGAGCCCGAAGGGCGACATTTGAGTTAGCCGTGGGCGTAAGCCCGCGGATGACGGAGATAAAAGAACCTGAGCCCCGTCAGGGGCGGCACAAGACGGGCGGCATGATTTGGAATAGGGGTCCTTCGACTCCGGATCGCAAAAGAAGCGATCCTCCGCTCGGGATGACACGGTTTTCAAAGCATGCGCTCCGGATGTTGGTTTTGCTAATTGCTAGCGGCTAATTGCTAATTGCTGATTTTATGACACCTGTTGCCACAACATTCTTCTTCTACTTTCTTGCGATCATGGCCATCGTCTCGGCGATTGCGGTGATTACACGGCGCAATCCGGTGCACGCTGCGCTGGCGCTCATCGTGACGCTGCTATCGCTGGCGGGCTTCTACCTGATGTTGTATGCGCCGTTCGTTGCGGCTGTGCAGGTCCTGCTCTACGCGGGCGGCATCGTGGTGCTGTTCCTCTTCGTGATCATGCTGATCAATCTGGAGCAGAACATCCGCGAGTACCAGTTCAACAAGCAGTGGCTGGTGGGCCTGATCGCGTCGATCGCGCTGGGAGCTCTCCTGCTGTTCGTTTTTCGCGCCGGTCGAGGGACGTTTCCATCCGTGTTCTATCAGGGCTATCGCGGGCTGGAGGCCGACAATACCCAGCAGATTGGCCTGGCCCTCTACGGGCAGTACATGCTGCCGTTCGAGATTGCGTCGCTGCTGCTGCTGGTGGCCATCGTAGGCGCGGTGGTCATGGCGAAGAAGAGGATTTGAGAGGCAGTGGCTAGTGACCAGTGGTCAGTGGCCGGTTTGCGTGCTTAGGTTGACGGTTGAGCTGAGTGCTATTTATGGCGGAAATCACTACATTGCACTACCTGGTTGTTGCGGCGGCGCTGTTCATGATCGGCACCATCGGCGTGCTGACGCGGCGCAACGTGATCATCATCCTGATGTCGATTGAGCTGATCCTGAACGCCGTCAACCTGAACTTGGTGGCGTTCTCGCGGCTCTACGGATTGCACGGGCAGGTGTTCGCNNGTGGATTTGCTGAAGTGGTGAGAAGCAGCAACTAGCAGCTAGCAATTAGCAACTAGCAACTAGTTGGCGCTCGATATTTCGTTGTGAGTTTTCTTGGGTTTGGCTAGTTACTAATTGCTAACGGCTAATTGCTATGTTCTTAGACCACATCTGGTTGATTCCGCTGTTTCCCGCCTTCGGCGCGGCTTGCATGTTCTTCTTCGGACGCAAGCTCTCGAAGTCCGCGGTGAACGGCGTCTGCGTCGGCGTGATTGTGCTGGCGTTCGCGTGGGCCTGCCTCGCGGTCTGGCAGTACACCGGATACTCCGCCGCGAATCCCGGCAAGCCCTTTGAAAAGGTGATGTACACCTGGCTCGGCACCGGCAGCGATTCACTCATGTATCCGACGCACGGCGGAGCAGCCCAGTTCCGCACCGATGCCGGATTCCTGCTTGATCCTCTGTCTTCGATCTGGCTGCTCTTCGTCACCGGCGTGGGCATGCTCATCCACATTTATTCGATGGGCTACATGGCGCA
>PLBD01000416.1 GCA_003135315.1 Acidobacteriaceae bacterium
AACAGTAGTGACAGTGTCGGCGGTGATCGAGGTCGCGGTGGGGATCGCCTTGATTGCCGCTCCCGACCTGGTGGCCCAGGTGCTCCTGAGAGCCGGCCTCACCAGCAGTGGCGTCGCCGTCGGCCGTTTGTGCGGCATCGGACTGCTTTCGCTGGGATTGTCATGTTGGCCAGGCGGAGAAAGCGTGCCCGCCCAACTCCGGGGCCTGTTCGCGTATAATGTTCTAGCGGCCTTTTTTCTTGGGTACCTCAGGGTTGGCGGCGGTTTTGTAAGCTACCTCCTTTGGCCGGCATGTGTCCTTCATGCCCTGCTGGCGCTGCTGCTGGCGCGCCCGGCGTGGGTGAGGGTGAGGCAGGCTCCTTAGACAGATCCAGACAGTTCACTGGAAAGGTACCTGCCGCAAGTGACAGTTCACTGCCACCCGTGATTGTAGTGAAATGGTAAAGAATGGCAGTTAGTGCGGCGGCGGAGGTTTGTTCGCAGCCCGCCATAGGCCATAGGCTCCGTCCAGTGCGGCTTTGATGTATAGGGATCGGCCCGCTTTATTCCGTTGTTTGCCATTGTCAGTCCTTTGCATTCTCTCTGGCGGACGTTCGCCAGAGCTATTGAATCGAAAGACAGATCATTAAAGGAGAACTTTTGATGAAGAGCACAAGGATTTCAGGAATTACATTTGCCGTAGTTGTGTCACTGACGGCTGTGATGTTTTGTGGTATCGCTATAGCTCAGAGTGTACAGGTTCAGGGTGTGATCGACTCACGCAGCGGCGCGACCATGACGGTCAAGTCGCCGGATGCCGGCAATGTGGTCGTCCTGCTTACCGACAGCACCGACGTGCGGGAAGTTGAAGGCGGCCTCCATATGCGCAAGAAGCAGATGGGGATGACCGCGTTGGTGCCCGGCCTGTCGGTCCAGGTGAAAGGCTCCAATAACGCTCAGAATCAGCTGGTAGCCGACAGCGTGAGGTTCAAAGGGTCGGATCTGAAGACTGCGCAGGACATTCAGGCGGGCGTAAACCCGGCCGAGCAGCAACTCGCGGCGCAGCAGCAGCAACTGCAGCAGACCGAACAGCAGATCCAGCAACAGCAGGCGGCCATGCAGGCGCAACAGGCCCAGCTTAACGCCGAGCAGCAGAGGATTGCCGACAACAAGGCTGCCATCGCAGCTGCCAACAAGCGCTTTGGCGAACTGGGCGAGTACAACATCCTGGGCGAAGTAACGGTGCTCTTTGGCAACGGCAAGGTGGCGATCGATCCGCAGTACAAACCGCAGCTGCTGGACCTGGCCAAGAAGGCCCTGACCATCAACGGTTACGTAATTCAGGTAAAGGGATATGCATCGGCCGTGGGCTCTGCGGCCCTGAACCAGAAGCTGAGCACGGAGCGGGCCAATAACGTAACCGAGTTTCTTGAGCAGCAGGGTCGCATTCCACTGACCAATATGCTGGCTCCGGGCGCCATGGGCACGGCCAGGCAGGTAGCACCCGACACGACGGCGGAAGGCCAGGCAGACAACCGCCGCGTCGTGGTCAGGATCCTCCAGAACAAGGGCATTGCGGGAAATTAGCGGCGACTGTGAAACAATAGATGAATGGTCGTCAGATTCTAACCCTCGACCATTCATAGCAGTCAACCAGATATGAATCAGCTCCCGCAATGCAGTTGCGGGATGCAAGGAGACGCGAAGCAATGAGGTTTTGTAAGACTTTTCTTGTGGGATCCACGGTCCTGCTGTTGCTGATGTTCTGCCTGCCTGCAGTTGCGCAGGGCCCCTCGGATTCGACAGGTTTGACCGTTCAGGACCAGACAACCAGCGCCCCCGCTCCGCCGAAAGCTGCGGCTCCGGCCGATGATGACAACTGGCATTTCAATGTTACCCCTTACCTTTGGTTTCCCGGGGTCAGCGGGACGGCGGGTGCGCTAGGCCACTACGTCGGCGTGCATGCCAGCCCGGGCGATTTGCTTTCGAATTTCCAGATCGGACTGATGGGGAATGTCGAAGCTCGCAAGGGTCGTCTGGTGATACCGATTGATGTCCTGTGGATCCACCTTACGAACGATAAGGGACTGCCTTTCGATACGGGCGTGAATTCGATCAAGTTAGGGTTGACCGAGACGCTCGTGACTCCCAAGATCGGGTACCGCATCGTGGATCGGGAGAAGGTCAAGATTGATGCGCTGGTCGGTTTCCGGTACTGGTATCTGGGAGAGAGCCTGAACTTCCAGCCCCAACTATTCAATGGATTTTCGAAATCGCAGAGCTGGGCCGATGGCATTGCCGGCGGGAAGTTTGAATTCGCATTGTCGCCGAAGGCCTCTATAACGGTCGGGGGCGACGCCGGTGGCGGCGGTTCGCAGCTCGACTACCAGGCGGTCGGTGTGCTCGGTTACAGGGTGTCAAGAATGATGGTCCTGGACCTGGGCTACCGGTATTTGTACGTGAACTATCGTAACAATCCACCTGCAAGTTTTGTGTTTGACGCCCACACGAGCGGGGCGTTGCTAGGTGTGACGTTCAATCTCAAGTAGTCGATCAACCGGCGCCCAGGTCGGCATCAGCAGCAACGCTACCAGGAACGGGTGGCGGGCATTGAGACGCGCAGCAGGCTCGGGCGCAGTCTGGAAATTTACTAAGGCGGAGGATGAAAATCGTGAAGACAGCAGGTTTAATTTTTCTGACATTGGCGCTGGCATTAGGCGCCTATGCACAAGACACACCCAAGGTCGAAATACCGCTAGGTTTTTCGATGATCAACGTACACCCTAACCTCGACCCCATCACCAGTTTTAACGTTTTCGGTGGTGGCGGACAGATCGACTTCAACTTCGGGAACTATTTCGGCATCAAGGCCGACTTCATGGGCTATACCCAAGGGAGCGGTCTCAGAAATCAGCTGGAAAAGCATGGATTCGTCGGGGCGGCGAACGGCAACGTGTTCACCTATATGTTCGGACCTCAGATCAAGAAACACACAGGCGTGTTTCAGCCCTTCGGTGAGGCTCTGTTTGGCGCGGCGCATACCAACGCCTATGCCACGATTCTGACCGATGAGGGCAAAATTCTGTCGGGCAGCGGCGACAACAACGGATTTGCCATGGCGCTGGGCGGCGGCATCGATCTTCAGGTCGCCAAGCACTTCGCTATCCGCCCGGTCGAGGTGGACTACCTGCTGACCCGGTTCAGCGCCAATCACGTTGCCGGTTACACGGCGAACCAGAACAACTTCCGCTATTTTGGCGGATTGGAATTCCTGCTGGGCGGCGCGCCGCCGGTTCCGGTGACCGCGAGCTGCTCGGCTTCGCCGACAGCGGTTTGGTCGGGCGACCCGGTTAGCGTTACTGTGACCGGTGCCAACTTCAACGCGAAGCACACCCTGACCTATGCGTGGACTGCGAATGGCGGCAAGCTGAACAGCGTTAGCTCCGAGACCACGAGCATCGACACCGCAGGTCTGGCTCCGGGAAGCTACTCGGCCAGCGGCACCGTCACGGATGCTAAGGAGAAGAAGAACAACACGGCGTCATGCTCGGCTGCCTTCACCATCAAGCAGCCGCAGCCTCCAGTCGTAAGCTGCTCGGCAAGCACGGCCACCATTGCAATTGGTGAGTCGGCGACCATCACGATGACGGCGAGCGATCCTCAGGGATGGCCGTTGACCTACAGCTGGACCAACAGTGGCGGCACGATGAGCGGCAGCGGCACTTCCGTGACCGTGACCGCGACCAATGCCGACGCCGGCAACAGCATCAGCGCTTCCGGCACGGCGACCGACGCACGCGCCAACCTGAGCGCGAGCTGCTCGGCCAGCGTCAGCGTTCCTGCCATCCAGAAGTGCACCGTGATCGAGGATTGGGGCGAGTGCACCTTCGAGAAGAACCCCAAGAAGCCGTGGCGTGTGGACAACGACTGCAAGGACACGCTGGACAAACTCTCTCTGCGGTTGCAGCAGATGCCCAATGGCAAGCTGAACGTCGTGGGCTACACCAACCAGGAAGAGTCNNTGACCACGGACGGCCCGAACAAGGTTGACGCCAGCCGCGTCCAGCCGCGTCAGGGCGATGCCAAGGGTCAGGCCACGCACTTCTACTTTGTCCCCGAAGGTACTCTGTGCGGCGGACAGCTGGAAGAGGGTACGGTGGTTGACGAAACCGCAGTGCAGCCGCAGTCGCGCAATGCGCCTGCTGCCCCTGCCAAGAAGAGCCACCACAAGGCCAAAGCGGCAGATGCAGCACCGGCCGCAGCCCCAGCGGCAGCCCCAGCGCAGCAATAGCTGAGGTGCCGTAGCTAACCCATGCCGGTGAGAGGCACGCCTCTCGCCGGCTTTTTATTGAGGATGCCGAGCATTGCGCGAGCGGCGAAGTGAGGACGGGCCGGCAGTCTTGGCCCATGCGCGCGGAGCCGCGGAGTTATGATCGGCAACAGATCTCTGATTTTCAACCAAGCGAGGCAGGCGGTCGGTTTCTATGCGTAGTCAATCGGGGTTTGTCGCAAAATTGTTTCTGTGCGTCGGGTTGTTGTTCAACCTCTTTTCGGTCGCGTCCGACTGGCACTTGATCGGTCCTGAAGGCGGCAACGTGCGCAGCCTGGCCTGCGATCCTGGCGATCCCAGCCGTGTCCTGCTGGGCACTAGCGCGGGGCAAATGTTCATTTCCCAGGATGGGGGAAATTCGTGGGCGCTCTTTGCCCACATCGGGGCGGGCGACGATTACGTTCTCGACCACATCGTCTTCGATCCCACCAATCCGGCCACTGTTTATGTGTCGGCGTGGGGACTGTTCAACGACAACGAAGGCGGCGTCTTCCGTTCCGATGACGGCGGCCGCACCTGGCGAGAGTTGATGGGGGTACACGGCAAGTCGGTTCGCGCGCTCGCCATGGCGCCCAGCGACCATAACACGCTGGCGATTGGCGCGCTGGACGGAGTGTTTCGCTCCAGCGACGGAGGCGCCACATGGGCACGCATAACGCCTGAGAACCACATGGCCATCGAGAACCACTCCTCGCTGAAGAACTTCGTTTCCGTCGCCATCGATCCGCAGAATCCCGATGTCATCTATGCCGGGACGCGGCACCTGCCGTGGAAGACCACCGACGGCGGCGCGAACTGGCACAACTTGAAGGAAGGCATTCTCGACGATTCGGATGTTTTCAGCATTATTGTGGATCCCAAGGTGCCGTCGCGGGTTTACGCCAGCGCCTGCTCGGGCATCTACAAGAGCGACAATGGCGCCGAGCTGTTTCATCGCGTCCAGGGACTTCCGCATTCCGCCATCCGCACCCGCGTCCTGCGGCAGGACCCGCAGCGTACCTCGATCGTCTATGCCGGTACCACCGGCGGACTCTGGAAGACGGCCGACGGCGGCACTAAGTGGACGCTGGTTACATCACCTGACGTAATTGTGAATGACGTCATGATTGATCCGCGCGATCCGAATCGCGTACTGGTGGCAACCGACCTTCGCGGAGTGCTGGCCAGCAATGACGGTTTCGCGCACTACACGAGTTCGAACCAGGGCTTTTCGCATCGCGTGGTGCGCGCCGTGGTCCTCGCACGCAAAGACCCGAGCCGGCTCTATGTGGGAGTAGCCAATGACAAGGAACAGGGCGGCATGTTCCTCTCCGACGATGCCGGCAAGAACTGGCGGCAATCCAGCCGCGGCCTGGCAGGCCGCGACATCCTGAGCCTCCAGCAGGCGGAAAACGGGACGCTGTTCGCAGGCACGAATCACGGTATTTTCCAGCTGGCATCGGTAAGCGGGTCGTGGCAGCCGATGAAGATGATTTGGGGATCGGTGCCCGAAGGACAGCCGGCGCCTTCCGAACCAGGTCCGTCAAAGAGTGCTGCTGCCGGCAAGCGCAAGACGGCTGCTCCGGCGCCCAAGGCCCCGGCGGAGCCTGTGATTGCTCTGGCTACTGCCCCGCGCGTGCGGTCCTTGCAGATGGGCGAGAAAGCCTGGTTTGCGGCCACCGATGAGGGGCTGTTTCTCAGCGTGGACCAGGGACAGAAGTGGTACGGCCAGACGGTTGAGGGAAATCGCGAGTTCAGCGTCGTCAACTGCTACGAGAACGGCGTAGTGACGCTGGCCGGCGTCAAGGGCGCCTACCTGTCACGGGATGATGGCAAGACATGGACTCCGGTAACGCTTCCCAAGTATGTGAGCGGAGTTCACAACCTGACGCTGACACCCGGTCCCACTCTCTGGCTGGGGACCCAGCAGGGTGCGTTGCGCTCCACCGACGGCGGCCAAACTTGGCAGTACATGCTGGGCGGCCTTCCCAAGGACGATGTGCTGGGAGTGGAGTACGACGCCGCCGGGCAACGGTTGCTGGCCACCGCTCTGCACTCGCATGCCGTGTTCGAGAGCAAGGATGGCGGAAAGAGCTGGCAGAGCACACCGGATGCAGGAGTCTCGATTCGCGCGGCCTTGAACTATAAGGGACACCTGCTGGCCGCATCGTTCTACAACGGCCTGCTGCTGGGAGCAAGCGACTGATGTGGCGTCGCGATTCTGATGCATCGTGAGCCGCAACAACTCCTCAGGCAGAGGCAGCGAGAGCGCACAACCTTGTAAGTGACCTACCGAAGCGAAGGCCGCTGGAATCAGCGGCCGTTTTTCGACACTAAGACTTCTCGTCTTGACACTGCGCCCGCACTTCGTCAGACTTGCGAAGCACTTCCCGTTGTACCACCGTTCCCGGGTTACTCACAGGCTGACTGCCGTTTTCGAGAGGAGACCCTCCATGGCATCCCGGCCAAGCGATAGCAGCTTCCCCTGCTCATGCCGATTTTCCACGCGTGTCTTCGTGGCGATTCTGTTTGTCGCAGCCATCAGCTTCCCGGTGATCGCGCAAGCGCAGAATTTGACCGTCATCCACAATTTCACCGGCGGGTTCGACGGCGACTACCCCGAATCCGGTGTGACGCTCGACCGGGCGGGCAATCTTGAAGGAACCGCGTTCGGGGGCGGCTCAGCCGATCTGGGTGCTGTGTACAAACTGATCCAAAAGGACTCCAGTTGGACGGTTAGTGCCCTGCACGAATTTACCGGAGACAACGATGGCGCGCATCCCGCAGCGCGCGTGATCGCCGGTCCGGACGGCAATCTGTATGGGACCACGGTTGCCGGAGGCAGCAATATGAATTGCGGTGAATATACGGGTTGCGGCACCGTGTTCGAACTCAGCCCTCCGGCGACGATTTGCAAGAGCATACTGTGCCCGTGGACTGAAACTGTGCTCTATCGCTTTCCCGGAGGACCGATGGGAGGCATGCCCGGCACCGGCGACCTTGCATTCGACATCCAGGGAAACATCTACGGCACAACCGAGAGCGGTGGCGGCAGGGACGCGGGTACGATCTACAAACTGACTCCCAGTAATGGGACGTGGGTGCATTCGGTGATCTATAACTTCACCGGCTTACAGGACGGTGGCTATCCGATGGCGGGCGTAATCCTGGACGCGGCCGGCAGTCTTTACGGCACCACCCAGTCCGGCGGTAGCGGGAATGGTGGGACCATCTATGAACTGAGTCCATCGGGCTCAGGCTGGATCGAGAAGACCCTGCACGCCCTGAACAGTTCGACCGACGGAGCCTATATTCAGGCCGGACTGATCTTCGATAGCGCAGGCAACTTGTATGGCGCTGCCGCCGCAGGAGGCCCCAACGGCAGCGGAACCGTGTTTGAACTCACTCCCTCAGCCGGCAGCTGGAATTTCACCGTGCTGTATGACAATTTCGGCGACGGAGGCGGTTATGAAGGACCAGCCGCGGGCCTCGCTATGGATCAGAGCGGTACGCTGTACGGCACGTCCGTGGGATGGAATGATGGAGATAACTTCGGAACCATCTTCAAGCTGACTCCCTCCAACGGAGGCTGGGTCTACACGCTGCTGCACCAATTCGATATCACCGACGGAGATTTGGTGTTTGGCGGCGTAGCTCTCGATGCTGGCGACAACCTCTACGGGACTGCCTTCGACGGAGGAATTGGCGGTGGCACGGTATGGATGGTGGCGCAGTAAAGCCGTCCCGCATTGGCGGGTGTCACTCAGTGCATTGAAGGAGTCCATGCCTACGCATTAAGTCATGCTGTTCCAGGCCGGGCGCGGGGAAAATGTGTTGTGTAGAAAGCGCACAACTTCGACGCGAGGATTCCAGGCGTGCTCGCCCGGGCTTCCATGGCAGGGCAGGCCTGTTGGTGCGGGGGACTACTCCTGGGAGGGCAGCACTAACATAGTGGAAATTGACTGAAAACGAGACTTGCTATGGTGCTACGGAAAAAAGGCCCTTGAGTGGTCTATACAGGGAACCTGGCCGGGAATAACCTTGTCGTACATTAGGGGACATAGGGCCCCGGAGAGAACCCTGTGAGAACAATTCTCTCTCGCATAGTGGGGAAAGGAACGTACGCAGGCCTGCCGCCGCCTCGTCGATAGTATGTCTGACCATCCGTTTGCGCCCGCAGATATCGAAGCCGCTTTGGGTGGCCGGTACATCATCGGCTCCGAAGTTGCCGTTGGAGGTCAGGGAGCAGTCTTTAAGGCAACCAGAACTTCCCGGCCAGACGGCACTGCGACGGATGACGTTGTAGCCCTGAAATTGAACCTCCATCCCGAACAGGAAATTCGCGTACAGCGCGAGATCACTGCGATCGAGAACATCTCAGATCCAAGCCTGGCGCGGCTGATTGAAAATGGCTATTGTGAGCTGGCCGGCAGCCGCACGCGCTACGTCGCGTGGGAATTCGTAGAAGGACAGCCGCTGGCCAGTCGCCTGAGAATCGGGGGACGGCTGCTGGACACCGAAGTGCTGCCGATAGGGCGCGACGTCGCGGCTGCAATTGCGACGCTTTGGACGCGGAGAATTGTTCACGGGGACATAAAGCCCTCGAACATCATGCTGCGAGATGCCGGTGGCGCGGTCCTCATCGACCTCGGCGCCGCCAGGGATTCCGAGCGCGACAATACGGTTGCCGCACGCAGGCCTTTTGGAACGTTGGGTTACTTTTCCCCGGAGCAGGCCAGAGGGGAGTGGGTGTCCTCCGCTTCTGACGTTTTTTCGCTTGGCGTAGTGATGCTGGAATGCCTGCTGGGGCGCCATCCCACGGCCTATCAGCAGAGCGGTTTGGAAGAAGGATTCCGGGCGACCAGCTTCAAGCTGGGAGCGAATCCGGGCTTACTTGGCATGCTGGACAAGATGGTGTCCGCCCGTCCGCTGTTCAGGCCGCTCCCTGCGGACCTCAGCCGTTATTTCCAAAGGCTACAGCACAGGATGGCAGAGGAGTCTGCGGTGGGCGCCCGCGTACCTCAGAGAGTTGAAGGCATAGCGTAACCGGCGCCTGTCGCCGCGATTCGTTGTGCGATGCTTGTTCGTGATCGCTCAATCATCAATGAAGCGAATGTTCCAGGAATCTGCTACCATGAGCGGGTTTCGCTGAGGTGGCCATGCCCGAATATGTTATCGAACGGGAAATCCCGGGCGCCGGGAACTTGTCGGATGCGGAGATCCAGGAAGTCGCCCGAAAATCGGTGGACGTGCTGAAGGGAATGGGGCCGGAGATAAAGTGGCTGCACAGCTACGTCACCGGCGACAAAGTATATTGCGTCTACCTGGCCCCGGATGAGGAAACGGTCCGCGAACATGCCCGCCGCGGAGGTTTTCCGGCCAATCGGATCTCGGCGGTGCGGCGAATGATGGACCCCAGCAACGCCGGTTGAGTCATTCGGCTGCGGTTCGCAGCGTGGGCCCTGCGCCGGAGGCAAGCGCTTCCTGGATTGCCTGTTCCACGGGCAACGCCCAGCCTTCCATCCACGCCGTAAGACCGGCAGCATTGCCCAGGGTTCGACGGGCGAACTCCAGGACCTTCTCCAGTTTATGTTGCTCCGCGGGGGTAAGGGGCGCACCCAATTGCTCGCGCAATGCGGCCGCGGCTCCTGCGAAGTGCAGCGCTTGCACCGCGTTGGATTGCGCTGCTGCGTTTGCGGCAAGACACTCCAGCACCCTGGCGATGCCGCGCTTATGGCCCAGATTCTGAAACATCTGGATGCTTTCACCGTACAGCCGCCGGGCCTCGTCACTGTCACCCTGGTCCCAACTAAGACCGGCTAAGTCGGACAAAGCGCTGGCGATTCCCCAGCCATCGCGCGAAAGGCTGAAGGCCGCCAGGCTCTGCTCGTAGAAGGAACGGGCCGCGGCCACATCATTGCCTTCGCGGGCAACATCTCCCTGGTAGTTCAGCGTCCAGGCGATACCGGCCACGTCGCCCACTTTGCGGAAAATCGCCAGACATTCGTCGTAGAGCGATGCCGCGCGCGCCCGTTCGCCTTGCAGCTTGGTCACATTCGCCAGATTGCTGAGAGCCCGAGCAACGTCCGCCGGATCTCCCTCGTCGCGCCAAATCTCCACACATCGTTCAAACAGCAGGGAAGAGGTGGCGAGTTCGCCGCGATCGCGGGCATTCACGGCCAGCGCGTTCAGCGCCACCGCGACCCCGCGTTTATCGTTCAGCTCCAGGCAGGTCTCAAGACTCTCGTCGAAGAGTCGCTGTGCCGAAGTGTAGTCGCCCTGCTCGCCAGCCAGGACCGCGGCGGAGAACAGCAGGCGCGCGCGCAGTTTCGGGCGCACGGCCGCTCCTTCCAGCGCGAGCAGCCTGGCGATGCGGCTGCGGCCCTCAGTAAGATATTCGCGCGTCTCCCAAAAGTGAAACAGCGCGGTGCCCAGACGGAGAGCCCAATCGGCATCGCCGGTTTTGATGAGGTACTCGAGCGCGGCGCGGAAGTTATCGTGCTCCATCTCGAAGCGATCAAGCCATTCGGGATGAGCGGCCGCTTCCAAAGCGCCCTCTTCGGCGAGCACCAGATAATACGCGGCATGGGAGCGGCGAGTGGCAGCTGCGTCGTCGCTGGCGGCCAGACGTTCTAGCGCGTACTCCCGGATTGTGGTCAGCATGACGAAGCGGGCTTCGCCTGCGGCCTCCACCTGCTGCGCCAGGCTTTTGTCCACCATGGAAGCCATGCCGTCGAGTACGTCGAGGCCCAGATCGCCCGCGGTATCGCAGACGGCTTCCACCGCTTCCAGCGTGCAACCGCCTCGGAACACCGAAAGCCTGCGGAACAGAGTTTGCTCGGCAGGGTTGAGGAGCCCGTAACTCCAGTCCACGGTGCCGCGAAGAGTCTGCTGCCGGGTCGGCAGGTCGCGGGCGCCGCCGGTCAGCAGGTTGAGGCAGCTTTCCAGGCGTGCCAGCATGGCGGCAGGCGAGAGCAGCTTGATGCGGGCCGCCGCCAGCTCGATGGCGAGGGGCAGGCCGTCGAGCCGAGCGCAGACGGCAGCGACAGCGGGCGCATTTTCATTGGTCAAGGTGAAGTCGTGCTTCACGGCGTGCGCGCGTTCCACAAAAAGGGCAATCGCGGGAAGACGCGAGAGCACGTCCAGGGGCGGCGGGGACTTGGGATCGGGAAGCGCCAGCGGGGGCACGGGAAATTCGTGTTCGCCGTAAACGTGCAGCGGCGACTGGCTGGTGACTACGATCTTCAGCCGGGGTCCCACCGAGAGCAGGTCCGATATGACCGGTGCAGCGGAGACCAGGTGCTCAAAGTTGTCGAGCAGCAGAAGCATGGGCCGGTCCAGCCCGCCCAGGTAGTCTTTCAGGCCTTCCTGCGCCGACTGATTGCCGGTTTCGCGCACGCCCACCGCCTGGGCGATGGTCGAAGCGATTAAGCCCGGCTCGCCGACGACCGACAGCGACACGAAGCACACGCCGGATGGGAATTGGTCTCCGATTTCGCCAGCCACTTGCAAAGCCAGCCGCGTCTTGCCGATGCCGCCAGGACCGGTGAGGGTCACAAGCCGCGCATCATCCCGGCCCAGGAGCTGGCGAAGCGCGGCTGCTTCGTGCTCGCGTCCGATGAACGCGGTACGCGGCACCGGAAGGTTGCTGGGACGCGGTTCCGAATGGCTGACGTGCGCATCCGCCAGCCGGTCGCGCACGGCCGCCAGGTCGCGGGCCAAGTCCCGGGTGGATGCGTAACGTTGCTGCGGGTCCTTGGCCAGACAGCGCTCTACTATCCAAATAAACGGAGCGGGAGCCTGAAGCATTCGGGAAACAGTCCGCTCCGGCTCGTCGCGCAGGATGGCAGCTGCGGTTTCGGCCGCCGTCTTCTTCTGAAAGGCAGGAACTCCCGTAACCATTTCGTAGAGCACCGACCCGAACGAAAACTGGTCCGAACGAAAATCGAGTTTCGAGCCGTTGGCCTGCTCCGGAGACATGTAGCCCAGCGTGCCCATCACGGCTCCGTCCTTGCTGATGGAGGTGGAAGCGTCGGCATCAGACGGGTGGTCGGCCGCCAGCAGTTTCGCCAGGCCGAAATCGAGGACTTTGGCGGCGCCGTCGACGGAGACCATGAGGTTGTCGGGCTTCAAATCGCGATGAACGACGCCGATTTCGTGCGCCCGCGCCAGCGCGTCCGCCACCTGTGCCGCGATGGCGATTGCCTTGCGAAATGGAAGAGGACCAGCCGCGAGCAACTGACGCACCGTCTCGCCGCGAACCAGTTCCATGGCGATGAAGTGCGTGTTGTCCACGCAACCGAGCTCGTAAATAGTGACGATATTGGGGTGATTGAGCGCGGACGCGGAACGGGCTTCGATCTCAAAGCGGGTCAGGGCTTCGGCTTGCGAATGGCGATCGTGCAGCGAAACTGTCTTGATGGCGACTTCACGGCCCAGACGCGTGTCGCGGGCGCGATAAACCTCGCCCATGCCGCCGGCGCCGAGTTGCTCGAGGATTTCGTACGCGCCGAAGCGCGTCCCCGGCGACAAGGTGGACGGAGCTGGATCTGGCAAGTGCGGCGGGCCCATGAACCTCATTGGCGCAGCGGTCGAACAGCCCGATTGACTGCTTCGCGCTACGTGATCGCGTTGGAATTGGTCCTTAAATCGATGCCGCGACGCCGGCACCACCCCGGGGTGGGCTTATAATACTGAAAATCCTGGGGGAATTCATGGATATTCGCAGCCTGCAGCGCCCACTGAAGGAGCAGTATCGCCAAAATCCGTCCAGTTCGCGGATCACTCTGAAGGCGCGCGGCAGCCAGACCGACGCTCCCGTCACCTGCTCGGTGGACCTGGGCCGGGAGATTTACAAGGCGCAAGCCCACCAAGGCGTTGGCGGAGAGGGTAACGGGGCCTGCTCCGGAGATTTACTGCTGGGCGCAATCGCCGCATGTGCGCAGATCACCTGCCAGATGGTGGCCGCGGCGATGGGCATACCGACCGTGGGCATTGACGTTACCGTCGAGGGCGATTTGGATCTTCAGGGAACGTTGGGAATTTCCAGAGAAGCGGCTGTCGGATTTGAGAACATCAGGGGTATGTTCGACGTCCGTGCACCGCAGGCAACCAGGGAGCAGTTGCGCGCGTTGCAGGAGAAAACGGAACAGTATTGTGTGGTCATGCAGACCCTGGAGCATCCCCCGAAAATCGATCACAGGTGGGTGGCTCAGGGATAGCAAAGCCGTGTCGCTTCACCCGTATCTTCAGGACGAGTTGACGGGGACACGCAGCCGGATTAGTGAAATTATCCGGCCAGGTTCGCGCGGAATTCGTTCTCCAGATTGAGCCACTGTTCGTGGTCTCCCGCAAGTCCGAGCACGGCTTCCTTTATCTTCGAAATCCCAAAACCGAAGGCCTGGCTGGGTTGGATGTGCGGGGGCATCGACAGAAGCCCAGATTGGACTTTGGCATCAATCAAGAACGGCCCGTCGTATGCCAGGGCCTGCTCGACGGCCGCGATCATCTCGCTCGGCCGCTCGGCGACTGCCGACGCGATACCGTTGGCTTTTGCAAAGGCGGTAAAGTCCATGTTGCGCACACGAGTCGCCGCAGGGTCCACCGGAATTCCTGCAACTTCCATCTCCATTCGCACGAAATCGAATTCCTGGTTGTCAAAGACAACGATTTTCACCGGCCAGCCGAAATCCTTCGCGGTAATGACGTCCTGCGGCATCATTCCAAACGCACCATCACCGGTGAGCAGCCAGACTTGGCGTTTCGGGTCTGCGCAACTGGCTCCCATGGCCATGCCGAAGCCCGCGCTGATTGCGCCGTGATTGAAGGAACTCAGGACACGGCGCCCGCCGTGAAGCTGCATGTAGCGCGCCATGTACACAGTCGCCGAGCCTCCATCGACCACGAAGATTGCATCGTCGGAAGCGCGATCGCTGACGATCCGCGCCACCACAGGCGGCAAAATCGGACTCTTATCCTGGGAGGGATCGCTCTGATGGAGGTTATGGGCGAGCCATTTGTCATGCAGTGCCAGTAAGGATGAAAGCCACGGGCCGGCTGGGCGTTGCTCTAACGAGGGCGCTAAAAGGCGAAGTGTTTCCTTTACGTCTCCGACGATGCCCAACGAAACCGGAGCGCGTGAGCCAATGTTTTCGACTTCGCGGTCAACCTGGATGATCGGGATGTCGGCAGGAAGGAACTCGTCATAAGGGAAATTCGTCCCCAGCATGACAAGCACGTCGCAATCCCGGACCGCGTGATAGCCCGAGGGCGCGCCTATAAGACCAGTCATCCCGACACTCTGCCCCTTGTCGGCGTCGAATATCTCCTTCGCGCGGAGCGTGTGCGCTATAGGGGCTCCAATCTTCTTCGCAAGCTCCAGGATTTCGGCGTGGGCATCGCGGCAGCCAATCCCGCAGAACAACGTTGCTCGCTTACTGATATTGATGAGCTCAGCAGCTTTG
>PLBD01000591.1 GCA_003135315.1 Acidobacteriaceae bacterium
TGCCGGAGATGAACGGCATCGATGCGCTCCTTGCGATTCGCAATGAATTTCCCGACGCAAGAGTCATCGTGCTGACGACATACACCGGCGATGTGCAAATTGTCCGTGCGCTCAAGGCCGGTGCTCAAGCCTACCTGCTCAAGAATACGTTACACAAGGAATTACTGGAGACGATCCGTGCAGTTCATGTCGGAAAGAAGACTCTGTCGCAGGAGGCCTCGTACGAAGTCGCTGAGCATGCGATGGATGACGCCCTGACGCCCGCAGAAATCGCTGTGTTGCGACTCATCGCAGCCGGCAATGCGAACAAGCAAATTGCGGATCAGCTCTCCATCACGGAAGAAACCGTCAAGAGTCGAGTCAAGTGCATTCTTTCGAAATTGGGTGCTAGCGATCGAACCCACGCCGCAATGATCGGTTTGAAGAGAGGAATCATCGAGCTGTAGTTCCCCCCAGCTTGCCTGCTCACCGCAAACCCACCAAAACTCTAAAGAGTGACCATCACAGCTCTTCTTGGGGTTTCGATTTATCTCCACAATGTCACAAACTAGTAACGACCAGAAGGATGCGTATTGCGGCGCCTATATTCCACATTCGCCGGCGGTTGGCCTGGTGCAGGTTTACTTCTGATGCGCTTGGTCTGCGGCTCCGCACTGGTTATGCGCGCGAGTGCGATGCTGTGGGACGACCCTCCAATTACCAGAACAATAACGTATGCATTTCTAACGGGATGCGGAATTCTTCTAATCTCCGGACTATGGACTCCCATTGCAGGCGCGTTGATTGCTTTGGTCGAAACCTGGCAGATGCTGACGCTGCCTGGAGACGTATGGGTTCCGCTTTTGCTGGGAACCATCGGCGGCGCTCTCGCGATGTTAGGACCGGGTCTATGGTCCGTCGATGCTCGCCTGTTTGGGTGGAAG
Source organism: Acidobacteriaceae bacterium (assembly GCA_003135315.1). Lineage (GTDB taxonomy): Bacteria > Acidobacteriota > Terriglobia > Terriglobales > Acidobacteriaceae > Bog-257. Next base: position 924 of record PLBD01000591.1, read on the forward strand.
CGCGTGCAAGCTCCACCTCGAAGAAGTAGTTCTACCTCACCCTAAGAGCCACTCAAAAACACCAACTCTCGCGCCTCAGAAGAGGCTGTTCCCCGCCTCCCGAGAGTTTGCGATTTGCCCCGATGTGGGGCTGTGGGCAAACGGCACTTGGTCGGATAATGCGGTCATACCAAAAGGCTCCAATTCAAAGTTCAAGCCAAGGGGTTGAACAAGAGCCTGGGAGGCACCAATGCTTGAGATAGAAAACTTTCAGGACTCCGCTCAGCATTGTTTCGAACTTGCCAAGTCGAGCGACTTTCTGGAAGAGGATATTGCCTTAGAGGCATTCGAGTTACTGACCGCTAACAACTATGACCACATGTTGGCATACGCACTGGGCGTGAGCCTGTGTAAGGAGGTCTTATGGACCTGGATAGGATCTACGCACTGGAAAAGAGAGTGAAGCAAAGGCTTCACTGTTCACAGCAGAGAGCAGAGTACATAGCGTCGCTTCTGGCATGGGAGCACACCGTTAGCAAAGATAGCTTCGATCTGCGTGCTGAAATCCAAGCTATCCATTCATTACGTAATCACCCTACTTTGTAGGGTGATAGATAGGTAGGAGGACCATATGAGCCACCTGGGTGTTGCTTTCACAGATCCGGAAGGGCTCGCAGGAGCAAGCTTTCCCAAAGTGATGGGGATCGAAGAACAGCAGCTCTTTCCGGAACCAGCAATGAGTGAGTACTGTTTCGAAGGCATCATCGGAAAGAGCCCAGCCATTAAGAAGGTGCTGGAACAAGTCGCAATCGTGGCGCCTACGGATTCCACCGTCCTGCTTCATGGGGAGACGGGCACGGGGAAGGAGCTGATTGCACGTGCCATTCACAATCTCAGCTCCCGGCGTGATCGCAGCTTCGTACGCATGAACTGCGCCGCTATTCCCTCGGGACTACTGGAGAGTGACCTGTTCGGACACGAGAAGGGAGCGTTCACCGGGGCCCTGGTGCAGAAAAAGGGCAGATTCGAACTGGCCGACGGCGGATCGCTCTTCCTGGATGAGATCGGGGACATCAGTCTGGAACTGCAGCCGAAACTCTTGCGGGCGGTGCAGGAGCGGGAATTCGAGCGACTTGGAAGCGCCAGGACCATCCATGTCGATGTGCGGATGGTCGTCGCGACCCACCGCGATCTTTGCGCCATGATTCGGGAGGAAAAGTTTCGCGAGGACCTGTTTTATCGATTCAATGTTTTTCCGATTGAGATCCCGCCTCTTCGGGAACGTCGCGAGGACATTCCGCTATTGGTCGCCCATTTCGTGTCAAACCTAGCCCAACGGATGGGGAAGGAAATCAGGTTCATACCACCCTACGTCATGGAGTTTCTAACGAATGCTCCGTGGAAGGGGAATGTTCGGGAACTGGCAAACTTCATCGAGCGCGCCGTCATTCTCACGGTCGGTGACGAGTTAGAGGTGCCGATAGCGGAGCTTCGCATCCCTTCCGAAATGTTTCTTGTTACTAGGTCGACCTCTACCTTTCAACAAGCGGAATCCACCGTAATTATCGAAGCTTTGAAAGCAGCGTCGGGACGCATCGCAGGTAAGGGCGGAGCGGCCGAACGGCTGGGATTGAAGCGCACCACTCTGCAGAACAAGATGCGCCGGCTAAACATCTGCCGCGCCGATTACTTCAATAAACCGATGACGCCACACTGGAACCAGTAGGAGCAAGGCCATGAAAGCTGATTTTTGCCGGACGTTTAAGCAGGATATGAAGAGGCTGTACCTGCTTTCGTTCTTACTCACGGCTGAGCGGCAGTCTGCCGAACAGTGCTTTGCGTCCAGCCTGGGCGACTGCATGGACTTACGCCCCGTATTCAAAGAGTGGACCAGTTCGTGGACGCGGCGTGTTGTTCTACAAAACGCGATTCGCATTTTGGAACCTGTAGTAAGTAATGAGGACGAGCCTTCAGACGTTAACTTGAAGTCGCCCGATTCGCGACTTAGTCCCGTTCTCCGCTCAGTACTCCAACTCCCTACCTTCGAACGGTTTGTTTTCGTTATGTCTGTGCTGGAAGGTTATTCAGACCACGAATGCTCACTGCTGCTGAAATCCACACCACGGGACGTGGTCGTCGCCAAGGCTGCGGCGTTAAAGCATCTGGCCGCATCCGCTAGGTCGAAAGATTTTCTTCAAGCCAGCTCCCATGCGAGGCAGCAACTTGCGCCAACAGCCTAATAACCGACATATGATCGGCGAGATATCGAGAACGGCTTAGACCCACGTGGCAACACGGCAACCAACACAGCGCCGATTCAGCCTGTGCGCACTGCGAAGGCATCCTTTGGTACGAACCGCGGCGTTGCTCACAAAACGCTAGAGCTCAGCACGCGTTCCAGGCGGCTTTGCACTCCAATCACCTCACACTTCAAGACAGCCTGACCCTGCATGCATCGGCGACGTGACCGGCGAATTTTGTACCAGGGCAAATGTTAGAGAAACTGTTACAAAGGAGCTGGAGGATGGCACCTAGAAGTCTTCTTGTAGGAAGTTTCATCGGAGGTCCCGAGAAACGGTTTTTCTGGGGAAAAGCGGTGCTGAGTGGAGGCAAAAGTCAAGTTGGCTTTCGCGCTGTGTTCGGTTTGTGATCGCTAG
>PLBD01000168.1 GCA_003135315.1 Acidobacteriaceae bacterium
TTGCTGGCGGCAAAATACAGTACGGCAGGGAAGTAGGGCAGGTTACTCATCCAATAAACCCAGCCGGTGAGAAAGCCGCTAAAGTCGCCGAAGGCGTGCTTGCTCCAGACGTACATGCCTCCTTCCTCGGGATAGCGGGACGACAGCTCCATGACGCACAGAGCCAACGGCAGAAAGACAGCAGCCAGGCCGATCGCCCAGATCACCAGCGAGCTTGGGCCGGTGGCGGCGCCCAGCGGGATCCAGCGCAGGCTCAGCGTGGCGACGACATAGAACAACACCAGGTCGCGCAGTCCGAGCGCGCGCTTGGGCTGCGGAGGAGCAGTGGCTTGGTTTGGAATTGGCGGGGCTTGCACTGCGCCGTCGAATGTCTTGTTGGTCATGGTTGGTTGGGCCCGCGAAAGGCTTACAACGGCAGATAATAGCGAAAGAATTCCTGCTCCTGTTTCCAGCCCAGGCTCTCGTATAGCCGCTGCGCAGGAAGGTTCTCCGCTGCGGTCTCCAGGGTCAGGCAATTGGCACGGGTCGCCTCGGCCAACTCGCGGGCACGCTCCGTCAAGGCGCGCCCCACGCCCAGCTTGCGCGCCTCCGGGACGACGTACAGGTCATTCAAAATCCATTGCCGCATCAGTGCCACCGACGAGAATACGGGATAAAGCTGAACGAAGCCCACCAGCCGCCCATCATGCCGCGCCAGAAACAGCACCGACTCACCTTTGCTGAGGCGCGCGAAGAGGAAGCGGCGCGCGGCTTCGAGGTCAGGAGGCTTGTGGTAAAACTGGCGATAAGCATCGAAGAGCGGCGCTGCCTCGCCGACGTCGGCGGGCGTGGCGTGCATAATCTCCAAGGCGTGATCCACAGTAGGCATGACGACAAGGGAACACGGCGGGGGCTGGCCGTCAACTGTTTTCGCAAACTGCTCCTGCTATGATTTGGCCGCGCCCTCGGCTCGGCTTATGGAATCTTCTCTGCACGATATTCTCGCCGCATATGACGACCAGGCTCCTTTGGAGCAGGCCTATACGATTCCTGCATCCTGGTATGTGGACGAGCGCATCGCGGAGCTGGAAAGGACGAATGTTTTCGGACGAACGTGGCAGGTCGTAGCGCGTGTCGACCAGCTTGCGCGGCCGGGAGAATTCGTTACGACAGAGCTGGCGGGCGAGCCGTTGGTCGTCGTTCGAGGCAGTGACGGCCAGCTCCGCGCCTTCTATAACGTCTGCCGCCATCACGCGGCCGCTGTGGTGACGGAGGAGCACGGCGCGGCGAGCATCTTTCGCTGCCCCTATCACGGCTGGAGCTATGGCCTTGATGGCGGGTTGAAGGGCGCGCCGGAGTTCGAGGGCGTCTGCGGATTCGATCGCTCGCAGAATGGTCTGGTTCCGGTGCGGGTGGAAACGTGGGAGCAGTTCGTGTTCGTCAACCTCGACGCGAATGCCGCGCCCCTGACGGATTTTCTGGGAAGGCTGGTGGAGCGCGTCTCGCCGCTGAATGTCGGCGCACTGCGCTTCTTCGAGCGGCGAACGTACAGCCTGAAATGCAACTGGAAGGTGTTCGTCGATAACTATCTCGACGGCGGCTACCACGTTCCTCATCTGCACAAGGCGTTGAGCAGCGTGCTGGATTACAAGCAGTACACAATCGAGAATGAAGACCGCTATTGCCTGCAATCGAGCCCGATGGTCGCGTCCAGCGAAGATGCGGCGACGGCTGCGACGCGGACCGGCGACCGCGCCTGGTACTTCTGGCAGTATCCCAACTTCATGATCAATTTGTACCGCGGATACATGGACACGAACCTGGTTCTCCCCGATGGCGTCGATGGTTGCACCGTGATCTTCGATTTCTACTTCGACGATGTCAGCGAATCGTCCGCTGAGCGTAACCGGCAGAGCATTGCCGTGGGCGAGCGGGTGAATGATGAAGATGTCGGGATCTGCGAAGCCGTGCAGCGCGGGTTGCATTCGCGAGCTTACGAAGCGGGACGGCTGTCGGTGCGGCGCGAGGCGGGAGAGCATCTGTTTCACCGGTTACTGGCCGGGGATTTGAAGCGCGGCAGCGATCGCGCCGCGTGCGAAACGAATCAGAAATAAACACTGTTCGGAGGTGCACCGTGGCTGATAAGAAAAACATTGTTATCTGTTGCGATGGCACGGGTAACGCCTACGGAAACAACAACTCCAACGTCGTGAAACTCTATGCCACGCTGGAAATTAACGACAGGCAGATTGGGTACTACCACCCGGGCGTGGGCACCATGGGCGCACCGAGTGCCAACAATAAAGTCGAGGAGGAGTGGAGCGTCATCAGCGGCCTGGCGTTCGGCGCGGGTCTGATGTCCAACGTTGGCGATGCCTATCGCTACCTCATGGAGCTGTACTGCGAAGGCGATGACATTTACCTTTTCGGTTTCAGTCGCGGAGCTTACACAGCGCGTGCGCTGGCCGGCGTGCTGCACATGTTTGGCCTGTTGTGTCCCGGGAACGAGGGCCTGATTCCCTACGTAACGCGCATGTATGCGCGCACCAGTCGCGAACTGGCCCGGCAGCAGGACACCTTCGGGGTGGCGCATGGATTCAAAAAGACCTTCTCGCGCAACATAACGCTGCACTTCGTCGGCGTCTGGGACACGGTCAGCTCAGTGGGATGGATCTACGACCCGGTAAAGCTCCCTTATACGGCACGCAATCCTATCATGCGCATCGGCCGTCATGTGGTCTCGATTGACGAGCGGCGCTGCTTCTTCCGCGACAACCTCTGGGGCGCGCCATTCAAGGTTGGTGAGGGCGAATACCCATTTTCCGGGCCGCAGGACATCAAGCAAGTGTGGTTTGCCGGAGTGCATTCGGACGTGGGCGGCAGCTATCCTGAGCAGCAGAGCGGATTATCCAAGCTCACGCTGGAGTGGATGCTGCGCGAAGCCTCGCTTGCCGGCCTTAAGGTCGATCCGTATCGCGCGGCAGTAATTCTCGGGCGATTGCCTGTGGGGCCCGAGCACAAACTGCCGTACGTTCCGCCGAATCCTGCCGCTGAAATGCATAACTCGCTCACCGGCGCATGGTGGATTCCGGAGTTCCTGCCGCACAAGTACTGGGACAAGGAGACCCTCACGACGAAGTGGACCATCCCCATGGGAGCGCCACGGCAGGTTCCGGCCGACAAATCGACGCTCATGCATGAGAGCGTACAGCAGCGGCTGGACGAAGTCCCTGACTATAAACCGGCCAATCTGCCCGGGCGCAATCTGAAAGACTATTTCACGATCGAACCGAGGGTCGAGTTTCCGCAGCCGCAGGCTTTTTCCGCAGCTCCGTGATGATCTCGCGCGCGGCGTTGGCGCCAGAGATGCCGTTCAAGCCTGTGCCCGGATGCGTTCCCGAGCCGCATAAATACAGGCCCTTGATCGGCGTGCGGTATTGCGCCCAATCGAGCAGCGGCCGCATGGTGAACAACTGATCCAGCGCCAACTCGCCGTGGAAGATGTGGCCGCCGGTGAGGCCGTAGGTCTGCTCCAGGTCTTTGGGAGTGATTACCTCGCGTGCCTCGATCAGCGAGGGCAGGTCGGGAGCATACTCGGCGAGCGTGTTGACGACAGTGTCGCCGAGTGCGTCACGCTGCGAATCCCAATCTGAATTGCGCAACTTGTAGGGCGCGTATTGCATGTAGATGGACATCACATGCTTGCCCGCCGGCGCTAGGGACTTGTCCCACAATGTGGGAATTGTCGCCTCGACATACGGGTGCTGCGAAAACTCTCCGTACTTCGAGGCATCGAACGCGCGCTCCAGGTAATCGATCTCAGGCGAAATCTGGATCCTGCCGGACAGACGGGCAGCCACGTCGCCGTCGACACCTTGGAACGTTGGCAGTCCGCCGAGCGCGAGATTGATCTTGGCGACGGTGCCGTTCATGCGATAGTGCAGTAGCTTTTGCAGGAAGCTGGGTTGCAGGTGCTGCGGCTCGACCAGTCCGAGCATCGTCCGCCTGGGATCGGCATTGGAGATGACAACTCGCGCGTCGATCTCATCGCCATTCGCGAGAACGAGACCCGTGGCCGCGCCGTTGCTGATCCTGATCCTCACAACCTCGCAGGAGGGGCGAATTTCCGCGCCCGCGGCTTGAGCGGCCGCGGCCATTGCTTCGGTGAGCGCGCCTGCGCCTCCCGCAACGTAGGATGCCGGACCAGCCAGATTGCTGTCCGATGCGCCGCGCAAGAGCAGCGTTGCACTGGAGCCGGCAGACCACGGCCCGAGGAACGTCCCGAAGATCCCTTGCGCGGCAATGGTGCCGCGCAGCAACTCTGTGTCGAACCATTCGGCAACAAGGTCGGCAACGGCCATGGGCGCCCAGCGCAGGACACGATACAGGTCCTTTTCGCCGAGGCCGCGAATCTTGTGCCCCGTCTTGAGCAGCTCCCAAAGATTGTTGGCTCCAGGATCGTCGATATCGGGCGGAGTGATGCTCATCAGCAATGCGGCAATCTCGGCAATGCGAGTTAGCGATTGCTGAAAATCGGCATAATTCGCCGCGTCTTTCTGAGAAAATCGCGCAATTTCCTGCTGCGATCTGGCTGTATCGCCAAAGAGAGCGAGATTGCCGTTGTGGGCAAGCGACAGAACGCGAACGGTGGGCGTGTACGTCTTCAGCCCATGCTTCGCAAGATCCATGTCCGCCGCAATGTCAGAGTTGATCGGTCCGGTGGCGTGAGCGAGGCGGGAGCAGCGGAAGCCGGGATGAAATTCTTCGGTGATGGCGCAGCCGCCGACAATCGGCCGTCGTTCCAGCACCAGGGGTTTGAATCCGGCCTTGGCGAGATAGAAGGCCGTGACCAGCCCGTTGTGGCCAGCGCCGAGGATGACGATGTCGCTAGTTTCTGGCATGTCGCGTGATCTGCAGGGGCTAAAGCCCAGCCTGGAACAAAGCCTCTTTCGGCACGACTAAGAGTCGTGCCCTGATACAAAGCGCAAAACAAAGCTGCTACCGGACGCAGTCAAAAGCGTCCCTCAACTCGCCTCACTGGTGCTTCAGGATCTCCAGCGCGGCCAGGCGTCCGGGAGCGCCCATGATGCCGCCGCCGGGATGCGTGGCCGAGCCGCACATCCACAGGTTCTTGATCGGCGTTTTGTACTGCGCCCAGCCCGGCACAGGACGCAGGAAGAACAACTGTTCCAGCGAGAGTTCGCCCTGAAAGATATTGCCCTCGGTCAGCCCCCACTCGCGTTCGAGATCGAGCGGCGTGACCACCTGGCGTCCGACAATGATGTTCTTCAGGTTCGGAGCGTGCTCGGCAATAGTATCAATCACGTTGTCACCAAAGGCTTCGCGCTTCTCGTCCCAGTTGCCCTCTTTCAGCTTGTAGGGCGCGTATTGCACAAAGCATGACATCACATGCTTGCCGGGAGGCGCGAGGGAAGGATCGGTGAGGCTGGGAATCACGATGTCGATGTAAGGCCGCCGCGAATAATTGCCGTACTTGGCATCGTCGTAGGCGCGCTCCATGTAATCGACGCTGGGAGAAATCGAGATGGCTCCGCGCAAATGATGACCTTCGCCGGGCAGGCAGGTGAAATTCGGCAGCGCATCGAGGGCAAGATTGACCTTTCCCGATGACCCGCGATACTTGTAGCGTTTCACCTCGGCGCGAAATTCGTCGCTCAGGTGTTTGGGCTCGATCATCTTCAGGAACGTGAGATTGGGATCGACGCTGGAAGAGATTACGGGAGCGAAGTATTCATCGCCGGTGCTGGTGGCGACGCCGACCGGTCTGCCATCTTTTATGAGAATCTGCGCGACGGCGACTTGCGTTTTGATCTCGACGCCCAACTCGCGCGCCGCATCGGCAATTGAATTGGAGATGGCGCCGGTGCCGCCGCGCGCGAATCCCCACGCGCGGAATGCGCCGTCGATCTCGCCCATGTAGTGGTGCAGCAGGACGTACGCCGTACCCGGCGAGCGCACGCCGAGAAACGTTCCGATGATTCCCGACGCCGACATCGTGGCCTTGAGCACATCGGTCTCGAACCACTGGTCGAGGAAGTCGATGGCGCTCATGGTCATGAGTTGGACCTGGTTGTACTTGTCCTCGCCGCTGAGGTCCTGGAAGCGCCGGCCGAGGAAGAGCAGCTTGAACAGGTCTTTGGGATTCAGTGTTGTCGGATCAGGCGGGACCATGGCGAGAATCGGCTTCACGAAGCGGCACATCTGCAACATGGCCTTGCCGAATTCCTCGTAGGCTTCGGCGTCGAAGCGGGAGTGGCGGCGCAACTCGCGCATGGTCTTGCCGTGATCGTTCACTCGCCAGAGATAGTCGCCGTTGGGCATCGGCGTGAAAGTGCCGTCGAGGGGAAGAATTTCGAGACCGTGGCGGGGAAGGTCGAGGTCGCGAATAATTTCCGGGCGGAGCAGCGAAACCACGTACGAACACACGGAAAACTTGAAACCGGGAATGATCTCTTCCGTTACCGCCGCGCCGCCGACCAGGTGACGGCGTTCCAGCACCAGGACCTTCTTGCCGGCGCGAGCCAGATAGGCGGCGTTGACCAAGCCGTTGTGCCCACCGCCGATGACGATGACGTCGTAGCGTCCTGTGTCTCTTGTGGCCATGCTCTCCTGTGCCGGACCGCCCTAAATTGGGCGAAGGCATCATTCTAACGGCCCGAGCGTCAAGAGAGGAAGGGCGCCGCACAAATGCGGCTGGCCGGGCTAGCGGGGCAATGGTTATCCGCGTAGGGTGTGGGGTTTCTGCGCTCGTTCACGCAACTCCCGGCGCGACTGCCTCTCGTTTTGGTGGCAGAAGCACTAACAGGACGACTCCGATCACAAGCATTACGATCACATCAGCAAAGTTCCTGTGGACGCCGTGGATCCACGCTTCCACGGTTTGAATACCCATTACAGCGCCATGGGAGATGTTCCACCAAGCTACTAGAGCAATCATCGAGCGATGCTCAGACGGTCTCCTTGCGGCTATGAGTAGAAAGACCCCGACCGGAACAAAAAAGCTCAGAAACATCGGTCCGCACTCGCACTTCCCCTCCAAAAGCCAGCTGGAATGCCACAGGTCCCTATATAGAAAATAAATTTGAGGCAGATTCGACAGCCCCACGATCACGAGGACGATCTGTGTCAGGCGTTCTCTTTTCACATTGACCTCACTTGAGCGAATCCTGTTGCGAGCGCGGCAGCGGCTCTAAGAAGAAGTGATCCCAGCTTCCGGTTGGCGGACCATCCGCTTCGAACTAACCGAGGCTTCACTCCCTGACCAAGTCCACGCCTGCCAGATGATGATCGAGGTGCACACAGTCTCGATCGTCGCGAAGAACACGTACGCTGGAAAAACGGGGTCCCGAAAGTCACCGTTAGTCAGAGGCAGAACGAAGGTGAGGAAACCGTTTACAAGGGTCAAAATTGCACCCGCGATAATGTTCGCCAGCCGGTTCGCTCTAAACGGAAGCAGTCGAGACGCCACAATCATGGCGATGGGTATTTCCATCAAGACCGCTGAACCCAGCAAAGCCCATGGTGGAAGGTGTGGGGCTGAATTCGGCGAGCCAACGAAAGCAAACAGGGCAAGCACGTCCGCATACAGGTAGTTCAATAACGCGAAGAGCCAGAATAGAGACAACCGCTCCTTGGTGTCATGCATGTCAACCTCCTGGGGTGAATGGCTTACGGTCCCGCGGCAGAATAAGTTTCATGGTTTTCGCAGAGTTCTCCAGTTCTCCCAAAAGGCGAGAGAGAAAATCCCTGGAGGACAGGTGGTCTTGCGAGTACGCGGGTCAACCGGCTCGTTGGGCAAACTGACATTGCATGAGATTGTGGCGTCAGTTGGCGCTGTCAGGCGATTGCACTCAAAACCTCGGCTTGAGGGCGATTTGCTGCCACCTTCCTCTGATGGCTATAATCCGCGCACTGCAAGAAACCATGAGGAATACAGCGTGCCGGTAGGAACAGCAGTCCACGACAGAACGTTCGCTCTGTGCCAGAGCCTGAATTACCGCGAGTGGTCCGGATATTACGCGGTCAGCGTGTACGAGACGCACCACGAGCACGAGTACAACGCCATTCGCAATGCGGCGGCGCTGATCGACGTCACTCCGCTCTACAAATACCTGGTCAGCGGGCGCGATGCCACGCGCTTCGTCAACCGTGTGATCGCCCGCGACATCAACAAAGTCGCCGTTAATCAGGTGATCTACTGCTGCTGGTGTGACGAAGAAGGCAAGATCATCGACGACGGCACCATCACCCGGCTGGCAGAGGACCGCTATCGTTGGACCGCGGCTGATCCCAACCTGCGCTGGTTCCGGCAGAATGCCATCGGGCTTGAGGTGCAGATCGAGGACATCACCGAGCAGGTTGCCGCGCTGGCCGTGCAGGGGCCGACATCGGGGAAGTTGCTGAAGCAGGTGACCGAGGCCGACATCGCCAACCTGAAGTACTTTCGCAAGACCAGCGGGAAGATTGGCGGCGTGCTGGTGGACATTTCGCGGACCGGGTACACCGGGGACCTGGGCTACGAAATCTGGATTCCCTGGCAGAAGGCAGTCAAGGTGTGGGACACGCTGATGGAGGCAGGCAGGCGATTTGATATTCACCCAACCGGCATGCTGGCGCTGGACGTTGCACGGATCGAAGCCGGACTTATTCTCGCCGACGTGGATTACATCAGCAGCAAGAAAGCGCTCATTGCATCGCAGAAATACAGCCCCGCAGAAGTTGGGCTGGGGAAGCTCATTCACTTTGAGAAGGACAACTTCATCGGGCGGGAAGCGCTGTTGGCCGAACAGAAGGCCGGACCGAAGCGGAAGCTGGTAGGACTGGAAATCGACTGGAACGAATTTGAGGCGCTGTTCGATCGCATGGGACTGGCGCCGCAGACGCCAGCCACGGCTTCGCGTGTTCATGTGCCGGTATACAAAGGCAGGGAACAGGTGGGTAAGGCGACGTCAACTACGTGGTCGCCGCTGCTGAAGCAATTGATTGCCCTGGCCAGCGTGGATTCGCAACATGCAGAGCCAGGGTCGAGGCTACAAGTGGAGATGACCGTGGAGGCAGTGCGCCACAAGGTAGGCGCTACGGTCCGACAACTACCGTTTTTCAATCCGCCACGCAAAACCAAGACACCAGTCTGAAGGCATGGGCTGACGGGCAGCAAATCCAGGCAAAAAGAAAACCGCCGCAATTGGGCGGCAGTTGCAGGACCTACGGGGAACCCGCGGGCTATCCGTTTCCGGTGGGAATTTTGATCGGCGCTTCTTCCGGTGGGTAAAGGAGCAACTCGACCGTGCGGTCCATGTCGTCCAACAGGCTAGATTCAGGAACGGGAACGCGAGCTTCCTGAAGTGCCGAGTTCCAGGACTTGGAGCGCAGCAAGCTCGGCTCGGCGACCCTGCTCCTGGACGGAGCGGCAGCCAACGTGTAGCCGAACCAGATCATCGCGGCCACCAGGTACGCGGCACTGTTTATCTGACTCAGGGTGGCGTGACGCAAGAAACTGTGATGGCTGGCACCAGTAACCACCAGCATGTCTACGGCCGCGAAAAAGCCAAATCCCAGTGAAATTCCAAACAGAAGGCTGCGGTGCGGAATACCGAGATACTCGCTGAAGAGGAGCAGGAAGAAGACCAGCCCGCATTGCATCAACCGCAGACCGCGGTCGGCCAGCAGCATAACCTCCTGAACGCGATCGTAGTCGGGCTTGTGCACGGCACTAATCGCCCACATCACTCCCACCAGGAGGACCACCAATGCCGACCAGCGGAAAAGGATAACGCCCAAGTCGCGCAATGCCTCGTACGGACGAAACGCGTCTTTGAAGATTTCCTGCAGCACGGCGAAGGAAATCATGACGCTGAGGCCGAGGTTCAAATAGTAGGCGTAGTAGTAGACCTTGTAGGACAAATAAAGATTAATCAGGGCCAGAATCGGAACCGAGATCACTTGCAGAATCGTGTAATTGAAGAAAAAAGGATAATCGCGGTGCAGCCCACGCCTGAACATGCAGACCAGGACACCTGCCTGGAGCAGTGGCGCCGCAAACCAAAACACGTAGTCGATGAGATGTAGCTGCATGACTCTCCGAAATGATATTCGGGGAGTCGGCAGAATACAACAAGATATTTTTGCCGGGCGGGTAACCGGCCCTGGATTACTGCCTGGGACCACAATTGCCCGGAAAATCTAATTCGGGAATCTCTACCCCGTCATTTTCGTCAGCCTAACCTCCATCTCGGCCGGCGAACCCTCGCCAGCACCCTGGCGAAGCAGGCCAGAGCAGTTTTGTCCGGGT
>PLBD01000392.1:0-813 GCA_003135315.1 Acidobacteriaceae bacterium
GCTTGAGGTCATCGAAGAGCAAGCCGCCCAGGGCGTGGACTACATGACCATCCACGCAGGTCTGCTGGTGCAGTTCCTGCCGCTTGTGGCCACGCGCATCACCGGCATCGTCAGCCGTGGCGGCGCGATTTTGGCGCAGTGGATGGCACACCATCACAAGCAGAATTTCCTCTACGAGCGCTTCGACGACATCACCAAGATTCTCGCCAAGCACGATGTGAGTTATTCGCTGGGCGACGGCTTACGGCCCGGCTGCATCGCCGACGCCAGCGACGAGGCGCAGTTCGCCGAGCTGAAGACGCTAGGCGAGCTGACCAAGAAAGCCTGGGAGCGCGACGTGCAGGTCATGATCGAAGGGCCGGGCCACGTGCCGCTCGACAAGATCAAAGAGCAGGTGGAGAAGGAAGTCGAACTCTGTTACGGCGCGCCGTTCTACACGCTGGGGCCGCTGGTGATCGACATCGCGCCCGGCTACGATCACATCACCTCGGCGATTGGCGCGGCGATGATCGGCTGGTACGGCGCGGCGATGCTCTGCTACGTCACGCCCAAAGAGCATCTGGGCCTGCCAAATGACAAAGACGTGAAGGACGGCATTATCGCCTACAAGATCGCGGCGCACGCCGCCGACGTGGCGCGGCATCGTCCGGGCGCGCAGGACCGCGACAATGCGATCAGCTACGCGCGCTACACCTTCGATTGGGACAAACAGTTCGCGCTGTCGCTCGATCCGGAAACGGCGAAGGCGATGCACGACGAGACGCTGCCCGACGCCTATTACAAAGAAGCGGCGTTCTGCTCGATGTGCGGCCC
>PLBD01000392.1:894-3971 GCA_003135315.1 Acidobacteriaceae bacterium
TCGATGGATCTCACGTTAGATTGTGTTGTCGAAAAATTCGCAGACGCAGTCGTTGGAATCGACTCTTCCGGCGTCCCCTTTAGAGGTTTCTCGCCGGGAGTTGGGGCCTCTTACCCCTACTGCTGGCATTCGAGGTCTTGGCGAAGGATGTTGTCGGTGTTCGGCTCAGAGCAAGGGTGCAGGAAATTCGCACCAGGCTAATTCATCCAATACATAAACAAGTGACAGTAGCGGCCTGGGAGGTCCTTGCTCCCGACCAGAGTGCTACTTTCTGAGTTGGTTCGGCGGCTGTCCTGTGCAAGAATAACTTCATGAAACGTCCATTCTTAGCATCGGTTCGGCGCGAGGGCGACTGGTATGTCTCACAGTGCCTTGAAGTAGACATCGCCAGCCAAGGCGAAACCGANNCTCCCATTCCGCGAAGTTAAGCGGCGACTGGAAGCGGCTGGCTTTGTCGAAGCCACCCAAAAAGGCAGTCACGTCAAGTTTGTTCGGCGCACGAGCGCGGCGACCGATATAGCCATCGTCCCGCGAAAGCACGAAATCCCAGTCGGCACCTTGCGCAGCATCCTGAGCCAGGCGCATATCGATTTCGACGAGTGGGAGACTCTCATGTAGGGAGCCTATCCGGCTCCTGTAATCTTCGAGCACATCCACCTTCACCTCTCTTTGCTACACTCGCNNGCCTGCCTGTCGGGCGTGCTTCAGGTGCTGATCTTCCCCAACTTTTCCTTTTATCTGCTCGGCTGGGTCGCGCTGGCGCCGCTGATCTATGCCATCCTCAAATGCCGCGACCAGGATGTGATGCTGGTGCTCGCCGACGGTGGCCAGTTCTTCGCCCCGGCAACAGCGTGGCAGGGATTTCTGCTGGGCTACGTGTGCGGCGTCATCTGGTACCTGGGAAGCTGCTCGTGGATTTTTCACGTTATGCACGTTTACGGCGGGATCGGCACGCCGATGTCGGTCCTGCTGCTGGCGATGTTTGCGCTGTACCTCGCGCTGTATCACGGCATGTTCGGATTGCTGCTCGCCCTGATCGCCGCGCGGCGTAACGGTTTCAGCCTGCGCGCGCTGGTATTCACACCGTTCTTGTGGGTCGCGGTCGAAATGGCGCGGACGTACATCACCGGATTTCCCTGGGACCTGCTGGGCACCACGCAGATCGACAACATTCCACTCTCGCGCATTGCAACGGTGACCGGCGTGTATGGAATTTCGTTTGAGATCGCGCTGGTGAACACGGCCGTCGCGGCGGCATTCCTGGTGCCGCGTGCGCGGCGCAAGTTCCTGCTGACGGCGGCGCTGGTTGCGGCGCTTGTGCTCCATGCCGGCAAGCTGGTGAAGCCGGCAGCGCTGCCCGCCGAGCGCGGCGCCACGCTCGTCCAGGCGAACATTCCGATCCTTGAAGCTGACTGGTCGCTGGACAACCTGGAGCAGACGCTGAGCGCGCTGCGGGAAATCAGCGTGTGGCCGCAGAATGAAAAGCCTGATGCGCACGGGCTGATCGTCTGGCCGGAATCGCCCGCGCCCTTCTGGGTGACCGACCTGCACGTGCGCAGCACCCTGGCCAATGTTGCCCGCGCGACCGATTCGTACATCATCGCCGGCTCGATTGGGATTGAGCACGCGGGCGATCCGAACCGGCGTCCCGATGTGTACAACTCGGCTGCCGTGGTGACGCCGACGGGCGCGTGGACCGAGCGCTATGACAAGATCCACCTGGTGCCGTTCGGCGAATACGTGCCGTTCGAGAAGGCATTCAGCTTCGCCAGCGGGCTCACGCGGCAGATCGGGACCTTCGCGCGCGGGCAATCGCGGATGCCGCTGGATGTCGGCAATATGAAGGCTGGAGTGTTCATCTGCTACGAGTCCATCTTTCCCAACGAGGTGCGGCAGTTTGCCAGGAACGGCGCGGAAGTGTTTGTGAACGTCTCCAACGACGGCTGGTATGGCGAAGGCGGCGCGCCGCGGCAGCACTTGAACATGGCCCGCATGCGCGCGGTGGAGAACAATCGCTGGCTGCTGCGCGATACCAACACCGGTGTCACCGCGGTCATCGACCCTTACGGGCGCGTTGTGGCCGAGGCGCCGCGCAATCAGCGCGTGGCGCTGCAAGGCAGTTTCGCGCTGCAGGAGTCCACCACGTTCTACACGCGGCACGGCGATTGGTTCCCATTTCTGTGTGCGATAATCACGTTGGCGGGGCTGCTGCTGCACTACGTCGATCCAGCAGGTGTGCAGGAGCAGGAGCAGCTAGCATAGCGGCGAGCTTCGAGCGATGAGCTACGAGATTTGTTAATGCACTGCCTTGTTCACAACGGGGGCTGACTCCAGGGCCGAACAGGGCGTGGCGAATCTTGAGCCCCCTACGAAGCCCGCGTCTACGGATCAAAGTTGTTTTTTGGAACTTACGAATAACGCACGCCCGATGCGGTTCGTTTTTGGCTCGAAGCCCGGGGCTCGAAGCTCGCGGCTTCCGAGAGGTGTTGAGGCGAAATGGTTGAAGAACTAGAACAGGAATACGCCGCGCTTTGCGACAAGGTGCACGACCTACGGGAGTATCTTTGACGCGCCCAAGCTGAGCCAGAAGCTGAGCGAGGTCGAAAAGCAGGCTGCCGATCCCACGCTGTGGTCGAATCCGGAAAAATCTCAACATGTGATGCGCGAGAAGAAGCGGCTGGAGAGCGCTTTGGCGACGCACGACGATCTGGTGCGCCGCTCCGGCGATATCAACGCGTATTTCGATCTGGCGCATGAAGGCGAGGACGTCTCGGCGGAGCTGCGCCGCGAAGTGGACAGCCTGCGGGCGCTGGTGGAAAAGCTTGAAACGGAGACGCTGCTCTCCGGCGAGAACGACGACCGCAACGCTATCATGACCATTCATCCGGGCGCCGGCGGCACGGAGTCGCAAGACTGGGCGGAGATGCTGATGCGGATGTATCTACGCTGGGCGGAGCGGCAGGGCTTCTCGACGCAACTCTACGAATATCAGCCCGGCGACGAAGCCGGCATCAAGTCGGCAACCTTCGGCGTGAATGGCGAGTATGCCTACGGGCTGCTGACCAGCGAGATCGGCG
>PLBD01000484.1 GCA_003135315.1 Acidobacteriaceae bacterium
GATCTTCCAGGAGCCGATGACCGCACTCAATCCGGTGATGCGGGTCGGCGACCAGATTGCCGAAGCCGTGCTGGCCCACGCGGAGCGCGCCGGGGCTGAAGCCCCGAGTCTAAGTGAGCCTGATTCGGCGCAGCTAAAGCTGCGCCCCTTGAAAGACGATCGCGGGGCGCACCCGAGCAAGATCGGCAAGGCTGAGGCGTGGCGGCTGGCCGTGGAGGCGCTTCGCATCGTCGCCATCGACGACGCCGACCGCCGGGCGCGCGACTATCCGCATCAACTCTCCGGCGGCCAGCGCCAGCGGGTTATGATCGCCATGGCCGTCGTGAATCGTCCTTCCCTGCTGATCGCGGACGAGCCCACGACCGCGCTCGACGTCACCATCCAGGCGCAGGTCCTTGACCTGCTTGCCGAACTACGCGAAAAATTCTCCCTGGCCATGCTGTTCATCTCGCACGATCTCGCCGTGGTCTCACAGATCTCGCACCGCATCGGCGTGATGTACGCGGGAAGCGTGGTCGAGATGGGAACGGCGACCGATGTTTTTCGCAATCCGGCACACCCGTACACGCGCGGGCTGTTACACTCGGTGCCAACGTTGCGCTCCGATCGGAACAAACCGCTGCCGACCATTGAAGGGGCCGTGCCCGCTATCTCCGCCTTGCCGCCAGGCTGCGCCTTCGAGCCGCGCTGTCGCTCGCGGATCGCAAGCTGTTCGGCCGCGCTGCCGCCGCTGGTCGAAGTTGCTCCTGGGCACCTGGCGCGCTGCCCTGTGATTGTGCCGGAGGTCGGCTGATCCATGCGCTTGCTCGTGCTCAGCGATATTCACGCCAACCTGGAAGCGCTGGAGGCATGTCTGGAGGCTGCGCCCGCCTACGATAGCGTAGTAAACCTGGGCGATGTCGTGGGCTACAACGCCTCGCCCAACGAGGTTTGCGACCGTGTACGGGCCATGGGATGCCCGGTGGTGCGCGGCAATCACGATCGCGCCTGCTCCGGCCTGCTCGCCCTGTCGGAATTCAACCTGGTGGCGGCCATGTCGGCGCGCTGGACGCAGACCGCACTCGCGAACCACCATCTGAACTGGCTAAGGGCCTTGCCGCAAGGACCGTTGCTTCGCGAAGAGCTGCCCGGCATCGAGTTTGTGCACGGCTCCCCGCGCGACGAAGATGAGTACGTGCTGAACAATTTGACCGCCGGCCTGGACTTTCACATGCCGGGCCACCAGGACGTCATCTTCTTCGGGCACACTCATCTACAGGGCGGCTTCGCTTACAAAGATGGCAAGACGCTTGCCTTCGCGCCGCGCTATCAAAGCAGCGACGGCGTCGTGCGCTCGGAAATGACGCTCGCGCCCGAAGAACGATATCTCCTCAACCCTGGATCGGTGGGACAGCCTCGGGACAACGACTGGCGTGCCGCCTTTGCACTTTACGAAGCCGATGGTGAAAAGCCGGCGAGGGTGACCTTCTACCGCGTTCCCTATGATGTTCAGCAAACCCAGGCGAGGATTCTTGCGGCCGATCTTCCGGAACGGCTGGCGACCCGGCTGGCGCTGGGACGGTAATTAGAATTTCAGCGGTCAATCCATTGTCCCTTCTTGCTGTCGGATCTTCAGCCCCGCCATCTAAGGAGTAAACTACCCACTATGCCGATCCGCCCGTTTCCGGAGAAATCGCAATATCACTCGCAGGAGTTCATTGGCGCACCGATTACCAGTCACGATCAGGGATATCTGGTTGCCTATATCGACGGCGGCGCGCGCGGAAACCCCGGCCCGGCGGGATATGGTGTTGTTATCGAAGATGAGATTGGCCGTCCGGTGGCCGAACTCAGCGAGTTCCTCGGCAGGCAGACCAATAATTACGCTGAGTACTCCGGCCTGCTGGGCGCGCTGAACTATACCTTGCAGCATGGCTTTAAGGCGTTGAAGGTGGTCAGCGACTCCGAGCTAATGGTGAAGCAGATCAAAGGCCAGTACAAGGTCAGCAGCCCGGCATTGAAAGAGTTGCATGGCCAGGCGATGCAGCTGATCGATCAGCTCGCGTACTTTGAGATCAAGCACGTGCTGCGCGAGAAGAACCGCGACGCCGACCGGCTGGCCAATCTGGCCATGGATCGCGGAGTCGCAAAGGGAGCTTCGGCGGCCAGCACTGCCGATGTCCGAAGCGGCGCCGCGGTCGCGGCGGAATGCAATGGCGTGGTGCGCGACGGCGTCGCGCACTTCACGGGCAATCCCCTGCCCGATGGGACGCGGGTAAAGATCCGCGCGATAAAGCCGTAGCGTCGGGGCGACCCAATCAGAGTTTCCTACGGCGTGGCTGCGGGTTCGTCTTCTTCGGCGTGAATCAATCCGAACTTCTTCAGCTTGTAGCGCAGGGCATCGCGGCTGATGTCGAGCAACTTGGCGGCATGAGTCTGATTGCCGTTGGCTTGCGACATGGCAATCTCCACCAGTTCGCGCTCCACTTCTTCCAGCGAAGTACCGCCTTCGGGAATTTCCAGCCTGGGCAAGCTGCGCCCATTCGGCAGCTCCTTGGGGGCGTTGCCGCCGTTGTTGGCCGATGAGATTTCGAACGCCGTGAGCACCGAGTGTTGCTGCGCTACTGCAAACGGCAGATAGTCGGGCTGGAGCTCATTCTTCTCTTCCAGGATCATGGCCCTCTCGACCGCGTTCTTCAGCTCGCGGACATTGCCCGGCCAGTCGTACTTGAGCATCAGTTTGCGGGTCTCGTCGGTGATGCCGGTAACGTTCTTGCGGAACTTGCGGTTGTAACGCGAGATGAAGAATTCCACCAGGGGCAGAATGTCCTCTTTGCGTTCGCGCAGCGTCGGCAGAAAGATGGAGATGATCGCCAGCCGGTAGTAGAGGTCCTGTCGGAACTGGCCATCTTTAACCGCTCGCTCCAGATCGCGATTGGAAGCAGCGATCACGCGCACGTCCACCTGCATGTCGCGCACGCCGCCGACACGCCGGATCACCTGGTCTTCCAGCACGCGCAGCAGCTTGGCCTGAAGCAGCGGCGAGAGCTCGCCGATCTCATCGAGAAAGAGCGTGCCGCCATCGGCCATCTCGAACAGGCCCTTTTTCATGGTCTTGGCATCGGTGAAGGCACCGCGCTCGTGGCCGAAGAGTTCGGCTTCCATCAGGGTTTCGGGGATGGCCGAGCAATTGATAGCTACGAAGGGCTTCTCCTGACGGCGGCTCTGGTAGTGGATGGCCTTGGCGATGAGGTCCTTGCCGGTGCCGCTCTCGCCCTGCACCAGGATCGTCGTGGCCTCGCTGGCAGCGATTTTGTTGACGAACCCCAGCAGCTCGGACATCTTGCGGGAGACGCCGATCACATTGTGATAGCCGGTGCGGCGGCGCATTTCGCCGCGCAGCGATTCCACTTCCGAACGCAAGCGCGTGGCTTCCAGCGCGTTCTTGACGGCGACGCTGAGCTCGTCGAAATCCAGCGGCTTGCCTACGAAGTCGTAGGCCCCGAGCTTGAGCGCGGTCTTCACGTCCTCAAGCTGGGGGTCGGCGGTAATCATGATGACGGCGCGCGCGTCGCC
>PLBD01000016.1 GCA_003135315.1 Acidobacteriaceae bacterium
CCGCCTGGAAGTTCACGCCGCCCTCCTGCCGCAGTGCGATCCCTGCCAGCACCATCGTGCAGATGGCGGCCGGAACTGCCATGTCGAACAGCAGTGTCAGCAGATCGACGATGATTTGGGGTAGCGTCATTGCCTGAGCACTCCGCAGTGATAGTTCTTACTGCACGCCCGCCGTACCGTTCTGAATCCAAAACTCGATGAGGCGAGTGAGGCCGGAGATCACCAGCAGTCCGGCCGCTGTCACCGCCCATCGCATCACACCGCGCCCCTGGGAATAGGAGACCACTGCCATGACCACCGCCAGCGCAGCTCCGACAGGAGAGATCACATNNCCCAGTTCACGAGATTGAGAACTGTTCCTTCGGGTTGGGCCGCGGTTTGACCTTGTACGGCTTGGCCCGTCTGTGGCGACTGCCCAAGGTTTTGGGCGTTGGACACCAAGGGAGAAAACTGGAGCGAACAAATCATCAGCAGATAGACAAGAACAAAATTGCGGCTGGCATTTCTCCGATCCGGCAATCTCATATGCTCCTCTTTCGCGATCGCGCGTCAGTTTGATTTCCGCGTTGCATGCAGGAACATACGGTCGTTTAAGATTTCGGACAAATCGGGATGGCCGGTTGGGGTGCGTTCAGAATCGTGTCGCGGGCTTGCAAGCTACAGGATTGATGTTAGGAATCTTCGACAGTCTTGCGATGCCGATTGATTACAAAGGACGAAGGTCGCCGTCGGCGCGTGTGAGAAGAAGAATTGTGACATGAACAAATGTTTGAGTTTGGTGCATCTTATAAGCACGTTTGACACTCTTCAGGCGGTTCAGATGGTCAACTTCTCGGTTTCTACACCCCAATACTTAGCCTCGATTCGGCGGTCACCAAATCGCTCCCGGTCGGCCGACAGCCATGGCGGCACCGTGTTCTGAATTGAGACTCAACTTCCGTGTCGCCGACAATTTGCGAGTGATTATGAGTCGCTCGCTCGATTTCAGACTATGGGCAGATCCACTCCCGAAACACGGTTGCACTCAGCGAGCAATCTCTCCTGCAGAGCTTGGTCATGGGTCGCGGGATTCGGCGCCCGAAGCCGCATGTGGTAGAAGTATTTCCCCGTGACGGTTGCATTCGGGTCGTTGCTGACCGCGAGCCAGACTTGGGTACGGTGTGCGGCGTCGATGTCATCCGGTGCGCCGGGACCTCCCATCTTCGTCGGTACCCAACCGGGTTCAAGCGCATTGGAGAGTACATCCGGCCAGAGACGAGCGACAGCGAAGGCCAGAAGCACATCGTGCAGTTTGGTATCCGAGTAGGCCTGTTGTCCTTGCCACGGGCGTTGCTCCCATACGAGATCCTCCAGACCTGCATCACCGTTCTGATGAAGGCCGGAACTCAGATAGACGAGACGCTTGGGCTTGTGAATGAGCGCGGTCAAGATATAGGGAGCGAGCGTATTGACCGCGAAGACATGCGGCAGGCCGTCTTCGGTCGCGATGCGCCGAGGTTCCCTGTAGCCAATACCTGCATTGTGAACCACTGCATCGAAGGAGCCGAGTGCGTTAACCTGTTCGGCCACGTTGCGGGTCTGAGCGATGCTGGTCAGATCGCCGGTTACGACTGTTTCCGCTCCGGGGACGGCGGACATCGCTTCCCGTCCCCGCTCCTCGTTACGAGCGTGCAGAACTACGCTGTGCCCTTGCTCGATGAGGAGTTGTGCCGCCATTCGGCCGAGCCCATCGGAAGAACCTGTGATGAATACACGAGACATAATGTCTCCCTCCATTTGCATTCCTAACAATGCGGTGGTTGCACTTCTTTCTTACTTGCTCTCCTGTTGGACTAGAAACCTGAGCACGGTTTCGAGTTCGATCGTGCCTTTCACGGACCCGGCCTCGCCACTCTCGAACTCAATCCAGCCTTCGTTGAATCCGTCGAGCATCCGCATGCGTGGTTCGGGGTTCGTCATCCCCTGAGAGCGGAAGATATTTTCCCAGCTTGAGCGCGGAATCGCTTTTTGGTTAACCGGACGACCAAGCACCTTGGAGAAGGTAGTCCCGAGTTCCATGGGTGTTACCCGATGTGGTCCTTCCAACTCCACGACGCGACGACCCGTCCAGACCTGTTGCAATAGCTCAGCGGCAACACGCCCGATGTCTTCCGTTGCCACCATCGGCACCGGCTTCTCAAGCGGCTGCAGGAAGCTGTTGATGACGCCGGCATCGCGTGCTGAGGCCACATCTAGGCTTGAGTTCTCCATAAACCATGCGGCACGCAGAAACGCGATTGGCATGGGCAGCGTTTCGAATCCCCGCTCCATGATGCCGAGTTGCGTCAGCAGGTTCGGCTGAGTCGCCTGTGCGCCGATCGTCGAAAGAGCCACCACTCTGCCAGGCTTGGCCTGGAGCAATGCGGACCTGAGCGCAGAGACCATCGCCCTCACTTCAGGAAACCCAGGCGTCGGATTGAAGTTTGGAGGCAGCAGCACAAAGACACCTTCCGCTCCCATGAAGGCTCGTGCCAGCGATTCCGCATCACTCATATCCGCAACAGCTATCTCACAGCCGCGCTCCGCCCAGGACGCACCCTTATTTAGATCGCGCACGACAGCGCGAACTTGCTGTTTAGCATCAAGCAGTCTCCGCGCCGTTTCTCCGCCAACTTTGCCCGTAATTCCAGTGATTGCAAACATCATGCTCCTCCCTTCAAAGTTGATCTACGCTCTATAAGACTCCAAAAACGAGCATTCCATTCATACATGTATGCCAAGACATATATGAGTTATAGTCATCAAGCATGACCCCAGACGCGCGCATCCTCGGAGGAGTCAGCACTCTGGCCGCAGTGGTCGAGTCGGGCAGCTTCGTGAAAGCGGCAGAAGCTCTGGGAGTTACCCAGTCCGCCGTGAGCCGTGCCGTTAGCCGTCTTGAAACCCGCCTCGGTATCCGGCTTCTCCATCGCACGACCCGCTCGGTCAAACTGACGGCCGAGGGCCAGCGCTTCTATGAAGAAATAGTACCGATGCTTTCCGGCATTCGGGATGCGGTGACGTCAGCCACTGGAGCTGCAGCCGTGGTTAGTGGGCGTCTGCGTGTGAACATCGACCCATTTGTTTCCAGGCTACTGCTTGCACCGCAGATCGGATCTTTCCTGAACCGTTACCCGGAGTTGTCCCTCGAACTAATAACGCGAGACTCGCTTGGCGACTTGATAGGTGAGGGGTTCGATGTGGCGGTACGCTTTGGAGACCCGCCCACTTCCTCCCTCGTAGTCCGCAAAGTGCTGGACACGCGTATTCTGACCGTTGCCGCACCCAGCTACATCGAGAGACATGGCCGACCCACGAAGCCTTCGGAACTGAGCCGCCACCATTGCATTCAGTTTCGAAATCCTGGCACGGGCCAGCCATTCGAGTGGGAGTTTCATCGGGGCCGGAAGATCGTTCCAGTCAAGACGAGCGGCCACCTCTTGCTTACTGACGTTGGCACAATGCTGGGTGCGTGCATTGCAGGCGTCGGCATTGCTCAAGTGATGGCGCTGGGTATTCAGGACCGGCTGGACGATGGCCAGCTCGTGGAACTTTTTCCCGACTGGCCAGAGGAGAAGTTCCCGCTCTTTGCGCTCTATCCTTCGCGGACTCTGCCACCAGCCAAACTGCGTGCCTTTCTCGACTTCGTGTGGAAAGTGGCACCACCGCAAATGACATGAAGCTGCTGGAGTGAAGCGCTCAGAACTTACGACCATCCTTCCGCGCGGCGAGAGAATAAGCACATGTGCCACGCTCTTTTCCATGAGGAGGTGCGGAGGAGTCAAGTGACGACAACGAAGATATTGCGCGAGCAATCCCCTCTGTCCCCTCGGTTTATTCCGAGTAACGGGCGAGGCGGAAGTCAAAGGGGAACGCGCCTGGGACCCTGGACTGAGGTAGCCGACACAACGCTCCAGCCGAATCTTCATAGCTGAGAACCACCTGACTACTGCGGTTGGTTGCTCGCGGTGGGTTGGTTCAGCTCTTGCTGCAACTGCAATAACTGGCGCAGTTGCTCAACATTGGCGGAGTTGGATGTAGGAACGCCCCGCCCACTTGGTTGCAGGGAAGTCTGATTGGTCTTGGGTGTCTGCTCGAGGACCACGTAGATCGGAGTATCCGCCGAAATAGTCACGACGATGTGCTGGGTAATCGCTAATCGGGAAACCTCCTCATCTCCCGCCTCGCCGACGTTGTTGCTGACACGCTCCCGCATCAAGTCCGACTCGCTCAGCGGTTGGTTCAGACTGCCTTGTCCCACCAACATCGCGCCGGCTTGCCCGATTCCCGACAGCGATCTGACCAGCACGTTCTTGCCCGTGTTCTTCCCCTCAACTT
>PLBD01000499.1 GCA_003135315.1 Acidobacteriaceae bacterium
GAATCTGCCGGCGTCGCGCCTCCTCGATAAATGTACGCTTGTCGGCCGCTCCGGCGGCCGCAGGCGTGCGGGAAGGGATCTGTGTCCGCGATACTCGATTTTTTTTGGGTGCCAACGCCACTGCTTATCTTAACCCTCGATCAGCAATTCAGCCACTGGTCAGGCGTTGCTACGGTCGCCAAACCGTCAAACAGCGCCAACCGCCGAATCGCGCTATGGGGTCGGCTTAGGGGTAGTCCCGGCTCCCCTATTTCTGAAAGGCAGGAAGCGGCCTGCCAATGCCCCGGTCGCTTCACCCGAATCGAGCGCGAGCACACCGTTGACAAACACGTATCGCATGCCGTCCGCATACGGCGCCGGGTTTTCCCAGGTTGAGCGATCTTGGACGGCTTTCGGATCGAATACAGCGATATCGGCCGCTGCGCCCACCCGCAATACACCGCGATCCGACAGCTTAAGGTACGCGGCCGTCAGTCCGCTCATTTTGTGAACCGCCTCCTCGAGCGAGAGGACCTGTTGATCTCGCACATAGTAGGCGAGCACGCGCGCAAAGCTGCCGCGGTAGCGCGGATGCCCCTGGCCGCCCGCGAGCCCGCCTTCGCGCCCGTCGCTCGAGATCATCGTCCATGGCGTACGCAAAAATGTCCGTACCTCGTCCTCGCGCATCGATCCGACGGTGAGCTTGATGAAGGCACCCTGCTCGATCAAAAGATCGACAAGTACGCTAAAAGGGGATTGGCCCCGCTCCGTGGCGATATCCACAATCATCCGACCATTGAGCGCTGGGTCAGCACTGCGGGTGATGCGAAATGAGTCATAACCGACGGCCATGACCCAACTGAAAACACCCTCGTGCGGTTGCTCGGTCAGCGCTTTGACTTCATTGCGGGTGTCGGGATTTGCCAGTGCCTTGCGCCAAGCTGCTGCAAGGGCAAGCACGGTGTTGGAATGGCTCGCTTCCCCGAGTTCAGGATCCTCGAGCGCATGCAGATCGCTGGCCATCTCGGATTGCGCCGGCGGGATGAGAATTTCGGCGACCAGCCGGGTAGTCGCGCCATCGTAGGGATACGCGTCCGCCGTGACCCGCTCGCCCCGGGCCCGTGCCGCATCAATCATCCGGATCAGGTCCTCGCTTCGGCCTGCGTTATGCAGGCCTACCGCCTTGATATGGGCGATATGCGCCTCGATGCCCGCTCGTCGGGCAACGGTCAGGCATTCGGCGACCGAATCAAGCAAGTGAAAGGCCGGATCGCGGTCATGCGAGTCGTAGAGACCACCGTAAGGGGCGGTCTCCTTTGCCAATTCCACCACTTCGTCCGTGGTCGCATATAGGCCCGGCAGATACATAAGGCCCGTGGAAAGACCCAGGGCACCCTCATTCATCGCGGCGCGAACGGCGCCCTTCATCCGTGCTAGTTCAACGCCTGTCGGAACGCGATTCGCCATCCCGAGTTCCTTTTCACGCAAACCGTTGTGACCGATATAGGCGGCGAAATTGACGCCGACGCCGGATGCCGCTAACCGCGCCTTCAAAGTCCGGAACATCTCCAAATCCAGGCTGCCATCGACACCAAAAACGGCCGTGGTCACACCTTGGCGAATCATTCCGGGAGCCGCCCGATAGGCGGGGTAAACAACATCCTCGTCCGAATGGTTGTGGACATCGATGAAACCGGGAGCAACAACGAGGCCCGTCGCCTCGATCCGACGACGCGTTGGGGCGCGACCAAGATCGCCAATGGCGACGATTCGCCCTGCCGTGATACCGAGGTCGGCTACTTTCGCGGGCGCTCCCGAGCCATCGACGAGCATTCCACCCCGCAGCACGATATCAAACGGTGGGGCCGCCGCTTGGGCCTGGATTGCAAAGACAACGAGCAGCACCATTACGCATCGGATTTTCAGCAGCATATTCACCTCCTCCGGGTGCGCAGTGTAGACTGCGAATATTACTGTGGTCAAAATACTATCCGTTGGTCAAATCAGAAGGCGGTTATGGATCGATTAAATCTTTCGATGGCGCTCGCGCTTTTTCTGTCGCTAGCGTGTATTGCGACCGCCCAAGGAGGCCCGCGGGCCCGGGAAGCTGGCGTCCCCTTCGAAGGAGACACCGGGCCGCTTGATGCGATTACGGACGTTGCCGGAGTCGAAATCGGTCAGGTGACTCTCATCAGTGGCGACGGAGCTCTCCTTCTCGGCAAAGGGCCTGTCCGTACCGGTGTTACGGTCATCTTCCCGAAGGGCAAGGCCTACCCCGGATTCGTGTACGGGGGAACATTTGTGGCCAACGGCACGGGGGAAATGACCGGCCGCGCGCTCATTGATGAACTCGGCGAGTTCACGGGCCCGATCGTCCTGACCGGGTCCGGGAGTGTCGGTGTAGCACACGATACCGTGCAAAGTTGGTATGCCCACCTCACGGGCGGTAACCCGGAAGACACGTTTGCCTATACTTTGCCGGTCGTTGCCGAAACCTTCGACGGTCAGCTAAATGATACCTTCGGCCAGCATGTGAAGCCCGAACATGTCATTCAGGCGCTCGATAGTGCACGTGGCGGACCCGTCGAAGAGGGCAGCGTCGGCGGCGGCACTGGCATGGTGGCATTCGGATTCAAGGCAGGCATCGGCACCGCGTCGCGACTGGTGAGCCTCGCCGGCAAAACTTATACGGTTGGTGTTCTCGTGCCGGCGAATTTTGGCGGTCGCGATCAACTGACGATCGCTGGCGTACCCGTCGGACGACGACTCGCCATAACTCCCGTTGCGGCAGCGCCCAAAAAAGAGGGATCAATCGTCATCGTGGTAGCAACCGACGCACCGCTCCTGCCCAATCAGTTAAGGCGGGTGGCGCTGCGCGCCACGCACGGTATGGCGCGAGTCGGCGGTATGTCCGGCACCACTTCGGGCGA
>PLBD01000370.1:0-2195 GCA_003135315.1 Acidobacteriaceae bacterium
CGGAAGACTTCGACATCGAGATCTTCAACCGCGGCGATTACATTCGCGCGGTCGAGCAGAAGATCCAGTCGGAAAACATTTCCCGCGTGCTGTATCCCTCCGACTCGGTGATGAGCGGCAAGGAACTGCGCCTGGTGCAGGAATATTTCCTGGTGGCCTGCGCGATGGGCGACATCATGCGGCGCTTCCGCCAGCAGCACAAGAAGATCCAGCTGTTGCCCGCGAAGCTCGCCATCCAGATGAACGACACCCATCCCAGCCTTGCCGTTGCTGAGTTGATGCGCGTCCTGCTGGATGAAGAACGGCTGAGCTGGGCGGAAGCCTGGGAGATCACGCAGCAGACGCTGGCTTACACCAATCACACGCTTCTGCCGGAGGCGCTGGAGAAATGGTCGGTGCCGCTGCTGGAAAAAGTGCTGCCCCGGCACATGCTCATCATCTTCAACATCAATCACGAATTGCTGCGCCAGATGCAGCAGTACTCTTTCCTCGATGACGAAAAGCGCAGCCGGATGTCGATCATCGAGGAAGGTTATGAGAAGCAGGTACGGATGGCGAACCTCTGCATGGTGGGCAGCCACTCCGTCAATGGCGTTTCCGAACTGCACACCGATTTAATCATTCATTCGCTGGCGCCGGAGTTTGCCCAGGTTTGGCCGGAGAAGTTCAACAACAAGACCAACGGCGTGGCCCCTCGCCGCTGGCTGATGAAAGCCAACGAGGGACTCACCGATCTCATCAGCCGCACCCTCGACGAAAACAAGTGGATCACCGACCTGCACAAGCTCCGCGAGCTGGAGCCGTTCGCCGAGGACGAAGGCTTTTGCGAGGCCTTCCGCGAAGTCAAGCGCCAGAACAAGCTCAAGCTGACGCGCGTCATCCAGGAGCAGAGCGGCGTCTCCGTCGATCCCGACTCCATGTTCGATGTGCAGATCAAGCGCATCCACGAGTACAAGCGCCAGTTGCTGAACCTGATGGGCATCATTCACGACTATCTGGGCATCGTCGAACGGGATGAGATGCCCACGGTGGCGCGCACCTACATCTTCGCCGGCAAGGCCGCGCCCGGTTACTGGGCCGCCAAGCAGATCATCAAGCTCATCCACAGCGTCGCGGAGGTGGTGAATAACGACGAGAAAACCCGCGACCTGATGAAGATTGCGTTCCTCCCCGATTATCGCGTGTCGCTGGCCCAGTTGATCATTCCCGCCGCCGATCTGAGCGAGCAGATTTCCATGGCGGGCATGGAAGCCTCCGGCACCGGCAACATGAAGCTGTCGATGAACGGCGCGCTCACCATCGGCACCTACGATGGCGCCAACATCGAGATCGCCGAAGAAGTCGGCGAGGACAACATCTACATCTTCGGATTGCGCGCGGAGCAGATCCACGAGATGCAGCAGAAGGGATCGTACAATGCGCACGAGCGCTATGAGAACGATGCCGCCATTCGCGAGGTGATGGATGCCCTCGCCTCAGACCGCTTCTGCCCCAATGAACATGGGCTGTTTCGCTGGATCTTCGACGAACTCGTCCATCGCGGCGATCGCTATTTCCACATCGCCGATTTCCCCGCCTACGTCGAAACCCAGGAATTGATTAATCGCGAGTATCTGAACCAGGACGTCTGGTGGCGCAAGGCCGTCCTGAACGTGGCCCGCATCGGAAAGTTCTCCAGTGATCGCACCGTGCTGGAATACGCCCGCGACATCTGGCACATCGGGCAGTTCGAAACCTCCGGCCGTCCTAAGACGCCGGCGCGCAACGGTGCGGCCGCGCCCAAACCTAAAGTCGAGACCCTGCCCGCGCCGACGGCAGCCGAAGTGCTGCCCGACGCCGAGACCAAGCAGGTTGCGGACTGATTGCCTTCACCTGTTCTTGGCCTGGACTCGAGCGCCAACGGCGCGAAATAGTCTAGCCCAGCACGGACCCGCAGGCAGAGTGCTGGGGGTAGTGGAAAATTTGTCCGAGTCCCGTAGGGGACTCAATGTCCAGACGTCAACGTACCCAGCACTCCGCTGCGCTCCCTGCTGGGCTGTTATGACACGCCCTTCGCGCTTAGCGGAGCGTCCTGGCGTGCGTCGCTCGAAGCGCACCACGCAAACTCCCCGAATACCTGCGAAAATAGAAGCCAGCAGTTGGCACTTGGCAATTAGCACTTGGCATTCAGGCAGGAACGCGCCTTGGCTAATTGC
>PLBD01000370.1:2238-20996 GCA_003135315.1 Acidobacteriaceae bacterium
GTCACCTCCGACTCCGGGGCCGCGCATGACAAGGCGACGGACGTGCGCTCGGAATTTGTGCTCGCCGTCATTGGCCACGTGAAGCTGCGCGATGCGGGCACCATCAATAAGAACATTCCCACCGGCGAGATCGAAGTCGTTGCCGACGAGCTGCGCCTGCTGAACGATTGCAAGCCGCTGCCCTTCACGCCTGCCGACACCGTGCTGGCCAACGAAGAAGTGCGCCTGAAGCATCGCTACGTCGACCTNNCCCGAGGGCGCGCGCGATTACCTCGTCCCCAGCCGCGTCTACCCCGGCGAGTTCTACGCCCTGCCGCAATCGCCGCAATTGTTCAAGCAGATCCTCATGATCTCGGGCTTCGACAGGTACTTCCAGATCGTCCGCTGCTTTCGCGACGAAGACCTGCGCGCCGACCGCCAGCCCGAGTTCACGCAGATCGATCTGGAGATCAGCTTCGCGCGGCCGGAGATGGTCTTCCACGTCGTCGAAGGCTTCCTGAAAGCGGCGCTGTTGACCATCGGCGTCGATCTGCAGACACCGTTTCCGCAGATGAGCTACGACCAGGCAATCCGCTTGTACGGCATCGATAAGCCCGATCTTCGGCTGCCGGCGATGGCCGATGTGCGCCACGCCTTCGCGCCGGAAAATCTCGAAACGCTGCACGTCGATCCCGAGCTGCCCGTGGTGGCAATCGTTATCCCGAAGGTCGGCGAGCTCTCCCGCAAGGAGCGCGACGAGATCAAGACGATGTTTGGCGACCGCAAGGGCGCCAAAGTCTTCGAGGACATCAAGCGCCTGGAGAAGTCGTTTCCGGAAGCAGCCGCAAAAGTTCGCGAACTGGCCAAGCCCAATGCCGACGACCTGGTCGTCGTAGTTGCGGGCGCGAAGCGCACCGAGCCTGCAGGCGAAGTCAAGGCGCGCCAGCAGGCTTATGCGGTTTATGCGGCTGCGGGACAACTGCGCCTTGCTCTCGGCCAGAAGTATGCCGAGCGTCACGGCGCGTTCAAGCAAGGCAACTTCCGCTTCCTGTGGGTCACCGACTTTCCCATGTTCGAGTGGGACGAGACCGAGGGCCGCTGGAACGCGGCGCACCATCCCTTCACCTCGCCGCACGACGAGGACATGGACAAGCTGGAGAGCGATCCCGGCGCCGTGCGCGCGCTGGCCTATGATGTGGTGCTGAACGGGACGGAGCTCGGCTCTGGCTCCATTCGTATTCACCGCCAGGACATTCAGGCGAAGATTTTCAATGCGCTTGGCATGTCGCCGGAGGAGCAGCAGGCGCGCTTCGGCTTTTTTCTGGAGGCGCTGCAATACGGCACGCCGCCGCACGGTGGCATCGCGCTGGGGCTCGATCGCATCGTCATGATACTCGCGGGCGCGGAGAGTTTGCGCGAAGTGATTCCCTTCCCCAAAACGGCGAAGGCCGTCGACCTGATGGTCGACGCGCCCACGCCCGTCAGCGAGCGCCAATTGAAGGAGTTGGGGATTGCGGTGGTTGCTAAGAAAGATTTTTAGTCCATTCATTGGTGTGCTGTCTAACGCATAGGGTGGAGCACGCCTTCAGGCGTGCATAAAACCGGCACTAGGAAGTCGGCTTCAGCCGCTGGGGTAAGTTAGGTACGTGGTAACCTCAGCGGCTAAAGCCGGCCTCTCATCCATCGCCTATCATGCACGCCTGAAGGCGTGCTCCACCCATGGCCGATATGTCAGAAATGAACGCCATCGTCACAATCCAGGCGGATCCCAGTACCGCGATGCGAGGAAAGATGGAGACAACCAACACAAGCATACGTACCGAGGTCCGCGGCCTCGAGCTTCGTCTTGACGGCGAAGAACTTGTCCTGTCCTCTGACGACAGCGATCGGATCGCGCCAATTGCGTTGAACGCCGTAGATGCCGACCGCCTGCGCCTGGAAATGGCCAAAGCCCAGTTGTGGGAGTGGAACCAACTCGAGGGCCTGCGCGCGCGAGCGGAGTTGCGCTACCGGCGTTACCTGGGCTCGTGGCTGGTGATGTGCCTGGCCGCGTTCAGCGCCTATCTCGGATATCCCAGCTACGTGCTGTGTCTAGTCTTTGCGCTGCTGTCGATTCTTCTTTGGTGGAGAGCGGGATCAGCCGAGCAGCTGGCCGAGCGCGAAGCCCAGGCGGAACGTAACAAGTTCCGTCCGGACTGGGACTATTTCCGCCAGCGGATGGAAGAGCCCGAGGACTAGCACCTCAGTCTTGCGCGAGCGCGTAATAGCCCTGGCGGGCCTGCACTTTGTATTCGCCGCCCTTCGCCTTGATCTGGATCTTGCGATAGGAACCGTCGAGCTTGTTGTTGCTCGGCGTGTAGCCGATGTTGTACTGGCTGCGCAGCTCGTTCTGGATCTGGTTGAAGGCGTCCTTCAGTTTGTCCTGCTTGTTGCCCACTTCGATGACGCGGCCGCCGGTCGCCTCGGCCAGCTTGCGCATATCGGAGTCGCCGCTGTAGCCGAAGCCGCCATAAAAGCCGCGATCAGCGATCAGGATCACGTAGCAGATGGTATCGGCCTTTTGCGCCGCTTCAATCGCGTCCTGAATACGCAAGCGGCTGCCCTGATCTTCGCCGTCGGTGAAGATGATCATCGCCTTGCGGCCGACCTCCCGCTTCAGCTTCTCGTCCGCGCCAAGATAAATCGCGTCATACAGCAGCGTGCCGCGCGGCGTGGTCGGGATGGGTCCGCCGCCCAGTCCTGGTGGCCCGCCGCCCATCCCGGAATTAATCCGCATCTTGTTCAGCGCGCGTGTCAGGTCGTGAACGTTGTTGGTGAAGTCCTGGTCGAGGTCGACGTCGGTGTCGAAGTTGATGACGAAGGCCAGGTCCTTGTCGCGCAGCACGGNNTGGTTCGACTCCGCCGAAAAGTATTTGATGGTTTGCGGCTTGCCATCCTCAAAGACCTCGAAGTTGTCCTTGGTGAGGTTGGGGATCAACAGGCCATGCTTGTCTTTTACGTTGTAGAACAGGTTAACGACGTTGACTTGGGCCTTGAAGGTCTGCAAAGGCTCCTGATCGGACGGCTGTGCTTGCTGGTCTTGGGAGGAAGGCTGAGCTGGTGGATTCTGCTGCTGCGCCGGCAGCCAGAGGCAGCAACTCAGGATCAGGCAACCGACAACGACGCTTTGGCGAAACGGCATAGCTTCTCTTTCCTACCGGATGTATCCATTCTAGTGTACGGCGTCCAAATCGGCGATCATAGCTGCCGAGAAGCTCGACTACGGTTATACTGTGCAGAGTTCCGGCAAATCCTGGAGACCGTAGACATCCATGTTCCCTCGCCCCTTGAGCCTTCGCATAAGAGGCGCATTTTTCACGGCGATTCTTGCATTGGCCGCAGCTTCGGCTGTGGGCCAGCAACAGAAGCTGCCCGACGCGCCCACGCCGCAGAACAATGCGCCGGCCCCGAACCTCAACGTGCCGGCGCCCAGCGGCGCCGACGATCAGGGAAACTCGTCCTCCAGTGCTAACCCGGAGCAGCCGGCAAATCCTCTCCCCGCGGGACAACCAGCTTCCGGGCAGACCAATCCGCAGCCGCCGCCTCCGGGATCGAAAGAGATCAAGACCGTTCCGCCGGGCAGCGTGCCCAGCAGTGAGAATGGACGCGATGAGCTGATGACTCTCACCAAGACGGTCAGCTTCGTCACCGTTCCCGTCACCGTGAAGGATGATGGGGGCAAGATGGTGGATGGCCTGCTGGCCAAAGACTTCAGCATCTATGAGGACGGGGCACTGCAGAAGCTCACCTTTTTCACCAGCGATCCGTTCCCGTTGTCGGCGGCCCTGATCGTTGACCAAGGCCTGCCGGATCCGGTGCTTCGCAAAGTGAACCAGACCTTCTCCGCGTTGGGCGGTGCCTTCGGCCCCTTCGACGAGGTTGCCGTCTTCACTTACGGCAATACCGTGAAGAAGCGCCAGGATTTCGGCAACGCCACGCGCATGGAAATGGCGCTCCAGCGCATCAAGGATGAAAGTGGAAACACGGCCGGCGCGTCGGTTGTGGGCGGCCCGTTTGGATCGGGACCGCAGACCAACAGCAAGCCGATGCCCGGCGCGACCCAGGTGATCACTCCCACGCCGGAATCCCACGTCCTGAACGACGCGATCCTGATGGCCGCGCAGGAACTGGCCCATCGCTCGCCCACCAGTCGCAAGATCATTTTCATCCTCAGCGATGGCCAGGAGTATGGCAGCCGGGCCAGTTATGCGCAGGTGTTGAAAGTACTGTTGACCGACGGCATTGCGGTGTATGCCATAGGCGTGGACACGGCGGACATGCCGCTTGGCAAGCAGATCTCCAAGGCGCACATTCCCGGATTCGGCTACAGCAATATCCTGCCGCGTTACGTGAATGCCACCGGCGGCGATGTGCTCAACGAGCTCTCCAAGGAATCCATCGAGAGCGCCTATCAGCGAATCACCATGGAAGCCCGCAATCAGTACACTTTGGGCTATAACACGGTGCAGAAGCCCTCCAGCAACTATCGCGACATCGAAGTCCGCGTGAAGAAGCCTGGACTCGAAGTCTCCGCCAAGCATGGATACTATCCCCTGCCGCCGCAGCGCTTGCAGCCGACGACGACGGAGCCTCCGCCGGGACCAAACGGCAGCGCCGATACAACCCCGCCTCCGCCAGGATCCTAGTCCTGGAAACTTCCAGAGCGCGGCTATAACGGCGGCTGACAAGGCTTCAGCCTATTTTGAACGGCGCACCTTTAGAGCCTGCCCTGAGCCTGCCGAGGGGTGTGCCGTCACATATCCTTCATCATTATCTTGCCGAGCGGGCTTCCGAGGCTGTGTCACATCTGGCAACTGAATTCTGAAGTGGAAGAAATGCCGCGAAATTCGCCCGGCCCAGCCGCGCAGCGGCGGCATTTGTGTTAGCCGCGGGCGTAAGCCCGCGGTCGAGTGGAAATAAACCCCGAGCCGCGCAGCGGCGACACTGGGTTGCGACACAGTCTCTTTAGCCCGCGAGGAATCTGCTTTTCGACGGTATTCACCAGCCAATCCGGCACAAATCCTATCGCAGCCCATCCCCATGCTGATACCGCTTAGGTTATTGAACCTGCGTTCGGCCACAATGCCCAGATAGGGCGCTCGGAACCGCAATATAATCCTCGCCGCAGCACCTTCGCGAAAAATGTCCTGATGCTTGCATCGATAAATTTCTGGATGTGTCTTGCCGGGCTTGTCTATTTTGTCGCCGGAGTTCTGATACTTCGAAACGAGATCGGCGCGGCCCGCGGCTGGGACAAGCTCATCATCTGGGGCCCTCTCTTCATCGCCGTGTCACTCGCTGTATTCGCGCCCGAACATTTCGGCGGCCCCATGCGAGTCTCGGATATGATCCCGTCCTGGATGCCGTGGCACGTATTCTGGGCGTATTTTGTTGGGTGCGCGCTGTTCGCGGCAGCGACCAGTCTTACGGTAAGGAAGTTCGTACGCTTGTCGTCCACTCTGCTCGGACTGATGTTCTTTCTGTTTGTCTGCATGATGCATATCCCGAATGCGCTCGCGGATCCTAAAGATCGATTCGCGTGGGCCTACGCGCTAAGAGATCTCTCTTTTGCCGGAGGCGCTTGGGCTCTCGCTGGACTGCATAGTCGCGACTCGTCGCCGCAACAAGCCAAATGGATGATTGCATTTGGGCGCATCGTCATGGCGATTGGGGCCATCTTCTTTGCCATACAATTTTTTCGTCACCCAGAGTTTGCGCCCGGCTTTCCTCTGGAAAAGCTGACCCCATCCTGGGTCCCAGTCCCCCGCATATGGGGATACCTCACAGGAGCGATCCTGCTGGCGGCTGGCGTCGCCCTGGCCCTCAACAAAAAATCCCGGACGGCCGCAATCTCGCTTGGCGCACTCATGACCGTCCTGACGCTATTCCTATATCTGCCTATTTGGATCCTCGCCCGCGGCGGAACAACGCCGGAGATCATGGAGGCGATCAATTACGTCTTCGACACATTGCTCTACGCCGGAACAGCGCTCGTCCTGGCATCGGCATTGCCGCGGGATCCTGATCGCGTGGAGAAAACGTAGCGTCTGAAAGATTGGTAGTGGGTCAATCTGAAATTGTGGTCAAGTGATCTTGGGCAGCGCGTGAACTTCAAACTGACCCACTACCGAAGGATTCTGGCTCTCACGGGCACGAGCAGTCTTTGAGCCCCAACAAAAAGCCCCTCGCACACGCGAGGGGCTGCTCAACACTGGACTGACCTCAGCCTACGGCTGGGGAGCATTGCTCGGTGCGGCGCTGGACGGCTTCTGCATCGGGGCGGATTGCCGCTGCGACGTTTGATCGAGATAGCCGCTGTTCTCGGCCCCGGCCATCTCTCCATTCGACGGCGTGGCTGAGGCCAGCTGATCGACATCGTTCTTCAGCAGGCTGATCTCCACGCGATTGCCAACCCGCGCCGTGCTGCCGTCTTCCGCGGGCAGCTTCGCATTGCCCATGCCCATCACGAAGACGCGATACACCGGGACATCATTCTTCTCCACCAGGTAACGCACCACCGAATTGGCCATCGCCTGCGAGTTCTGGATACCGGCCTGTCCCGCGCCCCGCGAGAAACCCTGCACTTCAATGATGTAGCCCTTCTGGTCTTTCAGATCGGCGGTCATCTCGTCCAGCGCCTGCCGGTCCTTGCTGCTCAGAACCGTCTGGCCGGAGCGGAAACGGATTTCCGTCTGCGTTGCCGGCTGGTATTGATCGATGTTGCCGACAACATGCTCAACCGTGTTCAGGCGGTTGCTGGCCTGGGTCGCGGTCTCATTCGCTTGCTGGGCGCGGTTTCCGGCATCGATCGCGTGCTGATCGGCCAGTGTGGCTTTGGCATCCGCCTGGCGAATGCCTTGCTGCGCTCGCGCGTCCACGTCCTTGATCTGCCGCGAGTTTTCAGCGGTAAGGTCGTCAAGCTCGTTCACCCGGTCACGAACTGGAGTGAGCTGACGCTGCACGTACTTTTTCCGTGCGAAAGGATTCATCTTGCCCCAGAAGCCCTCCCGCACCTCGGGTTGCAGCGGCTGGCGCGCCGACAGGTTCTGGTCCGAGCTGGCATCTTGCACGGACTCGGCGGATTGCGAACCGCTTGTGGCGGACGTCGTCGCCGCTTGCTGACTGTCAGATGTCGTTTGTTGCGCGACCGCAGGTAGCACTAACCCCGCCGCTAAAGGCAGCGTGAATAGCATCGAGATCTTCATCTTACGAGTTCCTCCAAGAGCATTGGCCCGTCGGGCTTTGCCAGCCGACCGCGCCTGTGAGCTCATCGCGCACGGCCACGCTGTGTGTTGTTACAGTTTGGGTGCCAAACCCCGCGGCTTGCAGTTCGTCGTTAACCCGTTTGCTTTCAATAAGACATTCGGAGGAGCAAATCGGCCGATAAGTAGGAAGTAGCACTGGCAGGTAATTGTTACAGCAGGAATCAAATGGTTGGGAGGAGAGTTGCTTGAACCACGGCTTCTGCTTACAGTTCCCGCTTTTTGATACGTCCTTGACCTTTCATCCACACCTACGTCCAAACAATATATTCGCCAAGATTTCAGCGGTGTTGAACCATCCTGCAAGGGTCTGCGAATCGTTCTCCCGCAATCCGGGAATAACGGCTAGAATAAAGGCAGACTCCAGTGTGAGGCGCGGCATCCAATCGCTGTTGAGTGGCTGGTCCTGAATGATCCTAAAACGTATCCGTGTCTCTGCTCTGGCGCTGTTGTTCGCCGGCTCCGTAGCTGTCGTCGCCCAAAACTCACCCGCTGATTCCAAGCCTGCTGCTCAACCGGCGGCCGCTCCGGCCGCGACCAGTGGACAACCGGATTCTTCCGCTGCCGCGCAGCCAACTGCGCCTCAGCCGTCAGCAACGGCTCCGGCGAAGGCTCCTGACAAGGCCGCCGCTTATTACCACTTCATGATGGCGCACATGTATGAGGAGATGGTCTCGATGTATGGCCGCTCCGACTACGCGAACAAGGCCATCGAAGAGTACCGTCTGGCCATCGAGAATGACCCGAGTTCCGATTATCTGAATGCCGGGCTGGCAGAAATCTACGCCAAGATGGGGCGCATTCGCGATGCCGTCCTTGAAGCCCAGGACATCCTGAAGCGCGACGGCAACAACCTGGAGGCGCGGCGCCTGCTGGGCAGCATCTATCTGCGCTCGCTGGGCGACATGCAGGCCGGGACGCAGTCGCAGGAGATCCTGAAACTCGCCATCGAGCAGTATGAGCAGATCGTCAAGCTCGATCCTAAGAGCATCGAGGACCATCTGCTGCTGGGGCGTCTGTACCGCCAGAATAACGAGCTGCTGAAGTCCGAGAGTGAATTCAAAGCCGCCGTCCAGCTCCAGCCCGATTCCGAAGAAGCCGTGAGCACGCTGGCTTATCTCTACAACGNNCCGCGCTCGGCTACACCTACGAACAGCAGAAGGAGTACAAGCAGGCGGTCGACGCTTATCGCAAGTCCACGCAACTGGACCGCGACAATCTGGATGCGGTGCGCGGCCTGGCGCAGAACCTGATGAACGACGGCCAGACCGAAGCTGCCCTGGAGCAGTACAAGGCGATCGTCGATGCCGATCCTTCCGACGCGCAAACTTACATGCTCATTGCCGAGATCGATCGCCGCGACGGCAAGTTCGATCAGGCAATGGACGCCTTGAAGAAGGCCAGTTCGGTGGTGCCCGATTCGCTCGAAGTGCAGTACAACATCGCCATCGTCGATGAAGCCCAGGGCAAGTACGATGAGGCCATCCAAATCCTGAATCAGTTGCTCCAGAAGACCCAGCACGATGACGTCGATTACACCGTGTCGGACAAGAACAATCGTGCCTTGTTCCTGGAGCGGCTGGGCACCATCTATCGCGAAACCAACAAGACCCAGCTCGCGGTCGAGACCTTCCGCAAGATGTTCGATCTCGGTGACGAGAACGCGGTCCGCGGCTACCAGGAAATCATCGAAACCTATCGCGACAGCAAGCAGTGGCAGTTAGCCACCAATGCCGCCCAGGAAGCAGCCAAGAAGTTTCCCGGCGATCGCGATCTACAGATGGTTGCAGCTTCGCAACTGGCCGACATGGGAAGCACTGGTCCCGCCATCGAGCAGGTGAAGTCGCTGCTCAAGGGCAATCCGGCGGACGATGAGAAGGTCTACGTTGCTTTGGCCCAGATGTACAGCCGCGTCCAGGATTGGACTAACGCGGAACTGAACGTCAATAAGGCGATTGATCTCGCGATCCGGCAGGAAGACAAGGACTACGCGATCTTCGTGGCCGGATCTATTTACGAGCGCCAGAAGAAGTATGACAAGGCCGAAGAGGCTTTCCGCAAGGTAGTCGCCGACGATCCGAAAAACGCCATGGCCTTGAACTATCTTGGCTACATGCTCGCCGACCGCGGTACGCGGCTGGACGAGGCGCTCGGCTACATTCGCCGTGCCGTGGCCCTGGAACCGCAGAACGGCGCCTATCTCGACTCCCTCGGCTGGGCCTACTACAAGATGGGCAATTATGAGCTGGCGGAAGAAAATCTGCGCCGCGCCTCCGAGCGGACCACGGACGATCCCACCATCCACGAACATCTTGCCGACCTTTATCAGAAGACTGGCCGCCTGAAGCTGGCAGCTACCTACTGGGAGCGCTCGCTGGAGGAGTGGAACAAGACCATTCCCGCCGAGGTGGACGCCGACAGTGTCGCCCGCGTGCAGAAGGAACTGGAAACCGCGCGCGTCAGGCTCGCCAAACAGAATGGCGCCGCCGCGGCTCCGTCCAAACCGTAGACCTAGCTTTCGCGGAATTCAAAGACCGCGTTTTGAAGGGGCGCAGCTTTAGCTGCGCCGTCACAAGCCCTTTGAATTTGTCATCCCGAGGAGGCCTTTAGGCCGACGAGGGATCTGCTTTTCGGGTTCTTTCCGCAACCCTGTTACCCTTGTTCAGGAATAACCCTCCCGGCATCCACCGTCCTCTGTACTGCCTCACGCAACCCCACGCGCGGCGCCCATCCGGTTTGTTCGCGGATGAGGCGCGTGTCGTACCAGCGATTCTGCAGAGAGCGCCGCAGCTGATGTCTGGAGAGCCGAAGGTCGCCCATGGGAACGATCGGCCGCAACGCCTCCAGGATCGGCGACGCGGCGTACAGCGGCCAGGGGGACGAGAATCGCGTCCTGGAATGGTCGACCGCGCTCTTCGTCTCGTGATACTGCGCCAGCGTCAATTCGTCGTCGTCCAGTACATTGAACTGCCGCAGCCCAGTGCCCGAGGCCGCCGCGACTTGCATGGCATCGATAAGGTTCTCGACATAATTCAGCGGGAAGCGATTCTGCGGATCGCCGAAGACGACGTCCGTACTACCCACGCGGAATGCGAGGATGCCGCTGGACAACGGCCGGCCAGGACCAAAGATAATTCCCTCGCGCAGGATCACCGCAGGCAGGCCGGTTCGCTGGGCGAACGAGCTCACCAGGCGGTCCGCAGCAATCTTCGATTGCGAATAGGGATCGCGCAGCTCAGGCTTGTCGTCGAAGGGAGTGTCCTCATCGATACGCGCGCCCTCCTCGACCGGGCCGTAAACCGCCAGCGAACTGGCGTAGACGAACTGTCCAACGCCGCCTTGCGCGCAGGCGGCCAAGACCCGCTCGGTCCCGGCGACATTGGTCTCGAAGTAGTCTTTGAGCGCCGCGGCGCCAACCTTGGCGGCCAGATGATAGACGACGTCGGCTCCCCTGACGGCATGGCAGATCGACTCGGCATCGCCGAGATCGCCGCGAACGATCTCGACTCCGGCGGCCTGCAATGCATCGGCGCGCGGCGATGGGCGCGCCAGCACGCGCACCTCGGCGCCCTTGGCGAGCAGGTCGCGCACCAGATATCCGCCCAAGAAGCCTGTACCGCCGGTTACGCAGACGCGCATAGACGGAAACCAATCGGAACCCGTGGAGACAGATATAAGGCACCCAGGCTGGAGCACTGCTTCAGCGGTGCATTTCGGCTCGCCAGATGCGTCGGCCTTAGCCGCTGCTGCCTCACATGTCCTCGACCGGGCTGTGCCCTTGTGTTAGATTACACTTTCGTTTTTCA
Organism: Acidobacteriaceae bacterium; assembly: GCA_003135315.1. Taxonomy (GTDB): domain Bacteria; phylum Acidobacteriota; class Terriglobia; order Terriglobales; family Acidobacteriaceae; genus Bog-257. The sequence goes on from PLBD01000370.1 coordinate 13,325, forward strand.
ATCGAGTTGCGGCGCTGGAAAGTCCCGCAGCTCTTCCGGCCACCCCGGTTCATTCAGTGAAGCGGCTTAACCCAAACCCCCGAGAGAAAAGGCATTGCAGATCGCAGGCTACATAGTCCTGATGGTGGCCGCCATTCCCGGCGTGTACTACCTGCTGGCGATCTACAGTTCCATCCGCTACTTCCGCGTGGCCCGGCGCGAGAATCCCCCCAACACGGACTTCACGCCGCCCATCAGTTGCCTGAAACCGATCCGCGGGCTCGACGAGGATGCTTACGAGAACTACGCCAGCTTCTGCCGCCAGGACTATCCGGAGTACGAAATCATCTTCTGCGTCGATACGGACGATCCGGCGCTACCCGTACTGGAAAAATTGATTGCGGACTTCCCCGAGCGCAAGATCCGCCTGCTGTTCGGCTCCGGGCGTAACGCTATCAACGACAAAGTGGCGCGGCTGGTGCGGCTGGTGAGCGAGGCGCAATACGAGCTGCTGGTCATTACCGACGGCGACATTCGCGTCGGCCCCGATTACCTGCGCGCGGTCGCTCATCCCTTCCGCGATCCGAAGGTCGGCGGCGCGACCACGCTCTACGTTTCCACCGAAGAGACGTCCTTCGTGCAGGAGCTGCAATCGGTGGGCATGATCTCCGACTTCTTCGCCGGAATCCTGGTGGCCTGGCAACTGGACGGCATCAAGTTCATGTTCGGGCAATCGATTGTGACCACGCGCCAGCGCATCGCCGGATTCGGCGGATACGAGGTGATTGAGAACCGTCCGGCGGACGACCTCAACGTGGGCCGTCTGGTGGAGGCGCAAGGCTACGAGGTCAAGCTGCTACCGTACGTTGTGAAAACCGTCGCCGACTTCCAGTCCTTGAAAGACCTGTTCTACAAGCGCGTGCGCTGGATGACGGTGATGCGCCTGATGCGCCGGCGCGGACATCAGGGCCTGATCTTCACTTGGGGCCTGATCTGGGCGCTGATCGCGGTCGCGGTCCACCCCACGCTGCCAATCGTAATTGGATACCTGGGCAGTTATATCGTGCTGCGCGTCCTTATCACCTGGCTGATCGGAATCCACGGGATGCGGCAGAAGGGACTGTGGCCGAAGATGCTGCTGATCCCGCTGTGGGATGCCGTGGCGTTCATGATCTGGGTCGCCAGCTTCGGCCGGAACGTGATCCGCTGGCGCGGCTACGAATATTACATTCGCGATGGAATTCTGGTGCCCGTGAATCCCGCGAACACGCCGCACGGGAAGTAGAAGTTTCGAGTTTCTGGTTTCGAGTTTCCAGTGGCGATCCGCGGGCTGGAGCCTTGTCACTAAGTACGGATCCAGCGACGGGTGGAGCACGCCTTCAGGCGTGCAGTCAGGAATAGTGCATATGGGGCGGCTCGAGACTCCGAACTCGAAACTGGAAACTTGAAACTCGAAACTTATACATGACTCATCACAAAGCAAAAATCGCAATCGCCGGCGCTGGAATTTATGGCGGCACGACCGCCATCCGCCTGGCCGAGCAGGGCCACGACGTTCATCTCTTCGATCCTCTCGGCATTCTCAACGCCGCCTCCGGGATCAACCAGTTTCGCATTCATTCCGGCTACCACTATCCGCGCAGTCCCGAGACCATCCAGGAAACCATGGGAGCGCGGGCAGAGTTTCTCCAGAGCTTCGCGCCGGCCATCGTCCGCAATAGCCGTCACTATTACGCCATCCCGCACGAAGGCTCGCAGACCCCGCCGGAACTGTTCGAGCAGGTGATGGCCGAGCACAACATCCCCTTACAGCCCTGCCGGCCGGAGTGGATGAACTTCGATTTCATCGACAAGTGCTACGAAGTCGAAGAACAGATTTACGATCCGGAGGTTCTGCGCGATGTCCTGACGCAACAGATTGAGTCGCTCGGCATCAGCTTCCATAAGCAGGAATTCACCCAGGCGATGCGACCGGACTACGACTTCGTGGTGTGGGCGACCTATGGCCTCGGCCCTTCGCGCGGATTGTTCAAGTCGGTGAAATATCAGGTGGCGGAAAAAATACTGATCCGGTTGCCGGCGCAGTTGCGCGGCATCTCGCTGGTGGTGGTGGATGGCCCGTTCACTGCCTTCGATCCCTATGGCAGCTCGGAGCGCTCGCTCTGGGGCTCCGCCAAACACAGCAACCACTGGACCACAACCGATCCCACTGAACCCATCCCCGAGCAATATCGCTCCCTGCTGAATGGATCCGGTTTCGAGCCAATTTCGTGGACCAGGTTCGATGCGATGCGCCAGGATGCAACGCTCGCAGTGCCCGACTCAGCGGAAGCGGTTTACCTGGGATCGCGTTTCACCATCCGCGTGGTCGAGAACGATCCCAAGCAGGACCGCAGGACGCTATACGTGCAGGAGACTGCACCGGGTGAGATTCACATCTTCTCGGGCAAGGTGGTCAGCGCTGTGAAGGCGGCGCGCCTGGTGAGCGAACGAATCGCCCAGGACTGAAAGTCACATTGGGGCTGTCGGGGATTTTGCTGGAACGCTCCGAACTACCTAAACGGATCGATTTGTATCAGGGCGCGGCTTTAGAGTCTGCGTGAGAGCGAAGTTTGATCTTCAGCGGTGGAGTATGACTAACGAAAATAGAACCCCGAAGGGGTGGACCTGCAGTTAGCCCAGGACGGAGCGAAACCGGGGCCCCCGATTCGCGCCTCGTTTGCGCGAATTGGGGTGGGAAGCGGAGTCCTGGGTAGGATGCGAAAAAGTAACTCAGTCCCGTAGGGACGGCACAGTTCTCACACAGACTCTGAAGGGCCGAAGTCGCGAAAGTTCAGCCTGGATTTACGCCAGCAATCTCGCCGCTTCCTTGGCGAAGTACGTCAGGGTAATCGACGCGCCCGCGCGCTGGATGCACAGCAGCGATTCCATCATCACGCGCTCGTAATCGATCCAGCCGTTGAGCGCGGCGGCCTTGATCATGGCGTACTCGCCGCTCACCTGATACGCCGACAGCGGCACATCGAAGCGCAGGCGCGCTTCGTGCAGGACGTCGAGGTACGGCATCGCCGGCTTCACCATGATCATGTCAGCGCCTTCGTCCAGGTCAAGCTCGATCTCGCGCATGGCTTCGCGCAGGTTAGCAGGATCCATCTGGTAGGAGCGGCGATCGCCGAAGTGCGGCGCCGAATCGGCGGCCTCGCGGAAGGGTCCGTAGAAGCCGCTGGCAAACTTCGCCGCATAAGAAAGAATGGGCGTGTTCTGGAATCCGCTTTCGTCGAGCGCGGTGCGGATCGCCCCCACGCGGCCGTCCATCATATCTGAGGGCGCGATAATATCCATGCCTGCCTTCGCTTGCGCAACCGCAGTCCTCGCCAGCAATTCCAACGTGGGATCGTTCAGGATCTCGTACTCCTCGGCGGCCGGCGCGACCACCCCTGTCGCAGCCGCGATGGCCGCGCCCAGCGATTGCGGGCCGGGAGAAATCACGACCTTGCCCTTCGACTCCAGCTCGCGGACGAACTCCATGGCCTCGCCCCGCGCTTTGGCATTAGGGTCGGAGGTGTCCACCAGGCCGCAATGTCCGTGCGACATGTACTCGCACAAGCAGACGTCACCCATCAGCAGCAGGCCGGGGACTTCGCGCTTGATGGCGCGCGTCGCCTTCTGCACGATGCCGTCCTCGGCCCAAGCGCCGGTGGCGACTTCGTCCTTCGACTCCGGCAGCCCAAACAGGATGACGCTGGGAATGCCCAGCGACTTCACTTCGGCACACTCCTTCACCGCCTCGTCGATCGAGAGGTTGTACACGCCGGGCATGGAGCGCACTTCCTTGCGAATGCCTTCGCCGGGACATACAAACAGCGGGTAGACAAAGCCTTCCGGGCTGAGGCGGGTTTCGCGAACGAACGAGCGCATCGCTTCCGAGCGACGCAGGCGGCGGGGACGATCAGTTGGGAACGCCATAACAGTAAAATTTTACACCTGGAGAGTGGCCGGAAGCCCCGAAAATCGCGGGGAAAGACTCTAGCCTATCTGTGATCAAAGTCACTGACGGACTGTAAACTTTCCGTGCGCTAAGAATAGTTCACTCGAACAGGCGTCCCGTGCCTGGTTTCCGGGACTGGCCCGCCAGCTCTGCCATTTGTTCGATGTATTTGTCAGCGTCGAACTTCTTGCGGGCGGCGTTGCCCGACATGTAGCGAATCGTCCCGAAGATGGGCCGGTCAAACCAAGGCCGGTCGAACTTGCCCGCGATCGACCAGGCAATTCCCGCATAGCCGTTGGGATCGCGGCCATCCAGAAAGTACTTGTCATTGAGATAGACCGCGGTCTGGTAGGCTGCGGCCGGCGACGGGCTCCACTCCAATATCTTCTTCGCCCAATACATTCGCATGTAGTTGTGCATCCATCCCGCGTGCAGCATCTGACGCTGGGCGGCGTTCCACAAGTCGTCGTGCGTATCCGCGTGTTCCAATTGCTCGCGCGAGTAGACTATCGGCCTCTTGTCATTGGCGTGCCTGGCGAGCGTTCGATGCACCCAGTCGGGCGCGCTCTCGATAGAGTCGTATAGCGAATTGTAGTGAACGAAATTGATGGACAGTTCGCGCCAGGTTATCAGTTGATCGAGAAAATCATCTTTCGCTGCGCGCGGCGCGCGACTGTTCTCGACTGCCATAGCAACGGTATGTGGACCAATATGTCCGAAGTGAAGATAAGGTGAGAGCCGGCTGGTTCCATCGATTTCCGGTTTACCATGCCGTTCGGGATAGCGGGCTAACTTATGGCTCGCGAAGTCGTGCAGTAGCTTAAGGGCCTCGGTAGTTCCGCCCCGGAAGGACTCAACCGGCGCCACCGATCGATCGAGGTCCTTCCAACCTTCCGTCAAATCGAAAGGCCCCTCATCTGGCAGGGCACTAAGCCCGCGCGGCTTTTCCCATTCGACCTTCGCTCTTGCGTTCGATGGTGGCGTCAAGAATTGTTCCAGCCGCTGTTGCAGGCGCGGGCGAATGGTCCTGGCCGCATATTGCTCCTTCTCCAGCAGCTTCGAAGGAACAATGACATCGGCGTCGACGGTCCACAGCGGCACGCGGAGCTTCTTCGCCGCGAGTTCGCGCCAGTGGCTGGGCTCGCGCATCGGGTTCTCGTCGCCGACCACAAGCGAGGCTTTCACCTCTTCACAAAATTTCAGCAGCGAATGTTCGGGATAGCGCCGCAGCACGTAGCCGATGCCGCGCTTCCGGGCACGCTCCGCGGTGTCAGGGATCGCCTGCGCCAGGAATGTGTATTGCCGCAAGTTGGCGTGCGGATAGAACGGCACCGGAGCGAAGAAGATCACGACCGGCTGCTGGAGAGCATTGGCCGCCTCGACCGCAACATCCAGCGCGGGATTGTCGAGGGCGCGTTGCGCGCGCTGCATCCAGTAAACAACGCAGCCGCCGGGTGCAGGTGCGCCCGGGCGACGAACAGTAACGCGCGGATTGGCGGTCAGTTGCTCCAGCTTGGTCATTGAGCCGAGAACGACGATAGCACCTCGATTGCAACATGACTTGGATGTCGTTGGGAAGCGCGCGGCAGGAAAGAGTTGCCTGCAAAAGAAAAACGCCCCGGAGCAGGAGGCGCCTCCGGGGCGTTCGACCTAACCTTCGATCTATGTCAGGAAGAACTCGCGAGTGATCTTGGTCCATTGCTCATCGGGCATGGTGCTGGCCACGTCGTCGATTGCCACGCCGCCGTCCTGCGCCAGGGCCCCGAGTGCGCTCGGCATAACCCGCTGCAGCCGCATCGAAGATTCCTCGGTCCACCAGCGGGCCAATGCGCCGCCCAGCAGATTGCGGAAGTTGGTCTTCGAATCGGGAGACTGAACGGTGATCATCCAGCCGTCGCCGTATGGGTCCTTGGTCGCCAGCGATGGATCGTTGAGCACCGCTTCGTTGATGTCGGACACGCTGCCCTCGATCGGCGAAACCATGTCGACCTTCACGCCATTGCGTACGACGCTCCACACCTTTTGGCCTTGGCGAATCCACTGGCCGCGTTGCGGCAGCGTGACATGCTCCACTTTGCCCACCAGCTTCGAAGCAAAGTCGTCGATGCCGATTCGCACCAGGTTCGGACTCTCGCTCAGCGCCCAGGTGTGTCCGGGGTGATACCGGAGATTGTCAGGTACGGAGAAACCGCCAACCAGGCTGGGTTTCAACCGCGGCGCAGTTGCCGCTTCTTTGCTCATCGCAGGGGCAACCTGCAAAGCGGGGTGTTTGGCTTTCGCGTAGAAGAAGTCGATGGTCAGAAAGATGGCGAACATCATAAGAACGAGTAGGACTGTCATGGCGTGCCTCCTGTTTATGAATCTTGTCGCGCTTTCTCTTTCCTGCGCTGACACTTTTCTTAAGGCATTCGTCGTACCAAAGCCGTCAAGGGTGAACCCTGTTGTGGTTCGCGTCTGCAACTTACAGAAGTTATGGGAGTTGTACAGCGATGTTGTGAAAGTCATCTGGCCGGAGGCTGCATTCTGCAACAGCGATTCTTGTTGCATTCTGCATCTGAGATTCGTACAAGAGACGATTTCACACTAGGAATGGAGCGTTTGCGGGCTACTGAATCAGCGACTTAGATCGTCTGTCTAGCCACTGGCTGGCTGTGTTGCAATTTGCATCGGCAGTGATGCGGTTTGCTACACCAGCAAAGGAAGACAACAGCCACGTGCAAACATTATTTTCGGCATTGGCTCGTTTAAGAGGTCGACCAAAGCCGCTCTTGCTGCTCACGGCCTCCGCACGGACGGTTTGGGCCGGGGAGAACCGCCGGTAGGGCTATTGCGCTGCCGTGCCCTTTAGTACGATGCCAAGCTTCTCGCCTGTTCCTCCGGCAGAGGGAACGGCGACCGTGAAGACGACGGTCCCGGCTTCAGTGCTTGCGACGGTCCCGGGCTCGCTGGCGCTCTCCAGTGCTATGACTGCGGGATGACCGGTGGTGGTGCTTTTCGAACTCATTGCCACCAGCTTCTTGTAGGCATAGCTCTCGTCAGGGCGCGAATCGTTCGCCGCCGGAACAGCCAGCAGGAAGTCAGGGTTGGGGGCCACGCCCATGTGGTTTCCATCCTGCGGCAGGGTTTGATAGCGCAGCGTGTACAGTCCGGCGGCCAGACGCTGTCCGCGGTAATCCGACATCCCCTGCGGACAGCTGACCACGCCAACGAACTCTCCAGCGGAGAGTTCGGGATAGAGCGCGCCAGGGACTTCCTGCTTGCCCGCCTTCAGCTCTTTGGCGAACCAGAACTCGGCAGTCCAGCCATCGTCGAGGGTAACCCGATAGCCCTTATCGTCAACCGCCTGGCGGAGGGTGTCTGATGTGCCAGCGGCCGTCAATGGGCCGGTGCGCTCTACTTTGGGCGCGGCGGCATCGGCAGCGCAGGCGAGCGCAGCGATACTCAATACGAGTACAAGGCCATTCCGCATGCGAGGAGCGTTCATGTCACCTATTATGCTGCTGTCCCCGGAGAATCGGCGAGAGCGGCGGAGATAAAGCCGCCGTCAGAGTCCATCGGAGATAATCCCAATCCTTAGCGCTTCGCCCTCGCCTTTCCACTGACGTGATTGCGCAACCGGGAAGCCTCGCACCCAGACGATTTCGTCCTCGTGGACGGCGACCGGCCATTGCGGGCGCTGTTCGGCCGCGATGCGCTTCTCCCCGA
>PLBD01000350.1 GCA_003135315.1 Acidobacteriaceae bacterium
ACCTCCCTGCATCCCACACTCCGGCATTTGCCCCAATGATGCAGCATTCCAGAGTCAATCGGAAAGGCCCGCTTCGGTGGGCCTTCGGTTTAGGAAAGCAACTCCCGCAGGCTCCAGATGTGGTCGGTAATCCCGCCCTCCGTCGCCGAAGTACAGCACAGTGGTGCAACTGCGTGATGCGCTCGACCGTGCGGACGCTGGTGCCCTCTATCAAAAGCTGAATCGCCAGCAGCGCTTTATCTTCGGGCACGATCATTGGAGCAAANNTCTTCCGTGTACGACTTGCCGCATTGCGTGCAGTGGAAGCGCTGTTTAGCCGTTGCGATGTTTTCCGCGCTTCTTACATTTACGATTGCAGTTTTGGCAATTCATGAGTGCAGATTACAGCAATCGCTTGCTGTTTGTCAAAGACAAAGTGGGCTCGGATTGACTTGAAGTTCAATATTTTACATGATAGTGTGATTTATATATCACACAGAAGCGTTGGGAATGAGCCGGGCCTAACGGACTTATAATCCGCCGATTCCCTGCCGGGGTCTCAGAGTTGGACTGCCTCCGCTTCCGCCACTTGATTTTATGTCACCGTTGATGCAAGGTTATTCGCTCTTGAAAAATAAAGCGGAGGCGGGTTATTCTTCAGGTGTGATTTAAAGGTCACAGAGAGATAAGCCGATTTAATGCTTGGAAGCTCGACCGAGGACGCTTTGTGACTATTTGTTTGAAAGCGGAGACTCGCCATTTCGGGAGTGGTTGAGCGAATACGAGCATCAAAAAATTTTCGGTGTGATTCTCGCTCGGATTAAGCGAGTCGAAAAAGGGAACTTCGGTGATTGTGAGCCGGTCGGGGAGGGCGTCTCGGAATTAAGAATTGATTTAGGCCCTGGATATAGAGTGTATTTCGGACAGGACGGTGACAAGGTCGTCCTTTTGTACGGAGGGACCAAGAAGACGCAAGTGCAGGATATTAAGACGGCCAAGGAATACTGGAAAGACTACAATGCCTAAGCGAACGGGTGATTTTGGCGCGTGGCGTCTGGAAAAACTCTCGAATCCAACTAATGCAGCTCATTATTTAAATGCCGCCTTGGAGGACTCCCCGGATGTTTTTCTTGATGCTTTTCGAGATGTAATTCAGGCGCGAAAACAGGTTTCTGAAGTTGCGAAAGAGGCTGGCGTAACCCGGGAGAGCATTTACCGATCTTTTTCTGCCAGCGGTAATCCAACACTCGCTACGCTCTGTTCCGTTCTTAAAGTTCTCGAGTTAGAACTTAAGATTGAAGCTGGGGCGGAAAATACTGCGGGGGGAACTTCAGCGCCTCAGTCTTCACGCTCGCGAAAGGTTCGCAAACGTCGCAAAACTTCTTTGGGGCAGTCACGACAACTTGCACTGGACTATGATTCCGTCACTTTCGGGACTACGACCATTACAGCAAGCGTTCCGTCGCTTTCTGCGATGATGCGCTCGACAACAACCACGTCCTCTCGTCTTGCGCCACTGGAGCAGCGAGCCTTTGGCGCGCCTTATCTTCCCAATACGGGGGTTGGCGATCTAGGGGTTCTTCCTTTTCTATCGCAAAAACAAACGCGCGATTCATCCCCTGCTGTCGTATAAGGAACAGGAGCTTTTATGGAAAAATCCAAACGTGCGCCGAAGGATACGTCCAACGGAATCGTGTTCAAACGAGAAGAAGATTTCTATTCGGGATATGCGAATAACACATTGTTTGAGGGTACGATTTGGGATTTGAAGATTTACTTCGGACAAACAGATATTGCTCAGGGGGCAAACGTAGTCGTACAACACACGGCGATTACCCTCCCCTGGAATTACGCCAAGATTTTTTCTTATCTTTTGCAAACGCAAATAGCTGCCAGAGAAGCAGAGGACGGGCGAATTCCGGTTCCCAAGCACATCGTTCCGACCCCTCCCACAGCAATGCCTACCGAATTTTCGGCTCATCTCAAACATCCAAAAGAGGGCATAGAGGCGATTCAAAAACTGTGGCAAGCTTTTGTTGCGGCGAATCCCGAGCTTGAATAAAACGGAGCGCTAATTTGGTTTGACTTCCTTCGCGGGAGGTCGTCCCCCGCCGTATGTCTTGCGCTTGGCCGCTATCTGGCGGAAGTATTCGCTTCCCCGCTTGGCCGTTTGCTTCCCTCCCAAACTTCCGAGCGTGGCAGCCGGAGACTCTTCCAGAAGATTGTCGGCAAGATGCAGCGCAGCGGTCAGCAGTTCATACGCTCGCTGTGAGCGCTCTTCGGGCAGCATTGTCGTTCGGAGAATGTCGTGCGCTTCGCCTATCATCTTGCGGAGCGCTTTCAGACCGTTTTGCTTGCGTGCCATAAGCAAACCGTAGCACCGCATAGATGCGATTGCAACCGCTTGCTGTTTAAGAGCAACGCAACTTTAGGACACTACCGTCGGGCAGAGTCACAGCGCCTCCTGACAAAATCATTTAACATTTAGTTAGTATTCGGCAGATTTGCGGGGTGCCCCACTTATTCGCGCTTTTTCGAATGAGTGGGAACTCGTCTTAAGCCACCTATGACGCAATTGATCCACGATAGTTATCGCTACCGGGAGCTGATCTGGGCACTGGCCATCAAAGAGCTCAAGATTCGCTACAAGCGCTCCGTGCTCGGCTTCATGTGGGCGCTGCTCAACCCGGCTTTCATGATGCTGGTGCTGACCCTGGTGTTTTCCACCATCATGCGTTTCAACATCCCGCATTACGCTATTTTCCTGCTCAGCGTGCTGCTGCCCTGGACTTTCTTCTCGCAGTCGCTTTCCTACGCGGTTGAGTCGATTGTTACCAACGGCGATCTGATCAAGAAGGTTGCCATCCCCAAGATGGTGTTTCCCATGGCGGCCGTGGTCTCCAACATCATCAACCTGCTGCTGTCGCTGATCCCATTGGCCTTGCTGGTTCCGCTTCTGCGCCATCCGTTCTACTGGACGTGGTTCTACCTGCCGGTCCCCTTGCTTGCGCTGGCCATCTTTACCCTGGGAATGACGTTCTTTTTCGCCGCCGCCAATGTGTATTACCGCGACGTGTCGCACATCTTGCAGGTGGTGTTGTCGGCCTGGTTCTACCTGACGCCGATCATCTATCCCCTGGACGCCATACCGGCGCGCTATCAGTGGCTCCTGAAGCTGAATCCCATCATTTACGTCATCAACGGATTCCGCCTATCCGTCTACTACGGTCAACTTCCCAAAGCGCCGTCGATCCTGGCTTCTTTCGCTTGCGCATTTATCAGCCTGTTCATCGGTTTTTCTATATTCCGGAAATATCAGAACAACTTTGTCTTTTACGTCTGAGCTGCGAATGCCTTCAACCGATCCCGTAATCCGACTGGAGAACGTCACTCAACGCTTTCGCGTCATCCATGAGCGTCCGGATACGGTGCGCGAGTTGTTCTCCAAGCTCTTTCGCAATCGCTCCAGCTATCACGATTTCGAGGCGGTAAAGAATGTTTCGTTTGACGTTCCGCACGGGCAGGCAGTCGGCATCATCGGGCGCAATGGATCGGGCAAGAGCACGCTGCTGAAGATCATCGCCGGCGTCTACCGGCCCAGCAAGGGCACGGTCACCGTCAACGGCACGCTGGCGCCGCTGATCGAACTGGGCGCGGGATTCCATCACGAGTTGACGGGACGCGAGAACATCCTGCTCAACGGCCTGCTGATGGGCTACTCCAAACGCGACATGATGGAGCGCCAGCAGGCCATCATCGACTTTGCCGAGATTGGCGAGTTCATCGATGCTCCCGTCAAGCAATATTCCTCCGGTATGTACATGCGCCTGGCCTTTGCCGTGGCCATCGAGGTCGATCCCCAAATCCTGGTGCTCGACGAAATTCTGGCCGTCGGCGACATGGGCTTCCAGCAAAAGTGCTTCGAGCGCATTCGCCGCTTCCGCGAGTCGGGGAAGACCATTCTCCTGGTGACCCACAACATGGCCGACGTTCACGAGCATTGCGACCGGGCCATCCTGATCGACCACGGGAGCCTCATCGTGGACGGCCACGCGGATGAGGCCATCGCCATGTACAAGACGCTGCTGACTCCGGAGGTTGTCGCCGCCCACTAGCGGCGCTTGCAATGCATGTAGCCCTGGTGCTTCCGCGCTTTTTTCCTTATCGCGGCGGATATGAGAATTCGCTGCTGGCGCTTGCGAAGTATCTGGTGGCTCACGGTCATCGCGTCACCGTATTCACCACCGTCGCCGACGACCTCGAATCCTTCTGGCTGCCCGGTTTCAAGACTTTTCCCGAGGAGCAGATTTCCGTCGACGGCGTTGTCGTGCGCCGCTTCCCTATCGACTACAACGCGCTGCGGCGGCGCGCGACGCGCCTGCTGGGACTGGCGCCCTATTGGCGATGGAAAGCGCAATACTGGCGGCCTTCATTCCCTGTCCCAGGATTGGCCGAGGCCTTGCAGGCAAGCGATGCCGACCTGTTTCACATCGGCCCGCTCCCGTACAACGGCGTGATGTATGCCGGGCTGCATGCCGGTGAAGTCCGCGCGGTGCCGGTGGTGGCGACGCCGTGTTCCCATCTCGGCGAGCCCGGCAGCAACGCGGTCGTGCAGCACTACTTGCAGCCGCATCAGATCGCATTGTTGCAACATTGCGCCAAGGTCTTCTGCATGACTCGGACCGAGCGCGATCGTTTGCAACCGTTAGGCTTGCCGCCGGAAAAGTTGGCAATCACTCCTTTCGGTATCGACTGGCAATCTACGGTTGGCGGCAATCCCGAGTTTCTGCGGCAGCAGTACAACGTCGATGGACCGGTCGTGTTGCATCTCGGGATGAAAGCCTTCGAGAAGGGATCGGAGACGCTGGTCGAAGCCATGAAGCTCCTCTGGGCGCGAGGCTCGAATGCCTGGCTGGTTATGGCTGGTCCCAGCCTTTCTACTTTCGACAACTACATTGCGACGGCTGGAAAAGATTGTCCCAGACTCCGCAACCTTCCGCCGTTCGCCGACGAAGAGAAGCGCGACTTCCTCGCCTCGGCTACCGTCGTCGCACAGCCGTCGCGGGTAGAATCTCTCGGCCTGGTCTTGATCGAAGCCTGGGCGAGCTGCAAGCCGGTCATCGCTGCCGATATCGCAGTTTCACGTGAACTCATCGCCAGCAGCGGTGGCGGAGTCGTCGTGCCTTTCGGCAATGCAGAACAGCTTGCCGCGGCAATCGACAAGATGCTGAGCGATCCGGGATTGCAACATAGCATGGGAGCGGGCGGGTATAACAAAGCGATGGAATTTCAGGGCGATACTCCCTGGCAACGAACTGCTGAAGAGTTTGAGCTGGTCGTTGAGACCGGGCAGAAGTAGAATGAAGCGCTCTGTAAGCTGAGCGCGGCTGCTGGTCGCTGTCAGGATAACTATGCGCTTTATAGACGCCATTGAGACGTTTATCTACCGGTGTCGGCGAAGCTGGCTTATTGCCGCGCTCTTGACGTTATCGTTCGTTAAGACCGGTGTCTGGTACATGCCGAACTTTGACGGATGGAAGTCGATGCGCCTCGACCCATTTCACAATCCCTTCACCAGTCCCGATGCTCACTACCTCTTTTGGAACTGGCTCGGTCCGTTCCTGGCGTGGCGATTCAGAATCCACAACGATCAGTCATTCTTGTATTTTCATCTGCTCTTTTCGATCGCTTTCACCGCAGCCTTCGTATGGTTCATTTTCAGGAACTTTGAAGAAAGCGTCGCCCGCACATCACTGATCCTTTTTGTTGCGATTCCGGCTTCAGCAACAGCTTACTTCTGGATCGGCATGGACTCGATCACCTTGACCCTGATCATGCTCATACTGGCTTTCCGAAACCACATGTTTATTTCCCTCCTTCTCGGCGTTGCGCTGGGAATGCAGCACGCCGAACAAGGCTTCTTTGCCTTTGCCGCTCTGTTATGCGCCTTAGTGTTCTCCACGTTCATGAAATATAGGGTTGTATTCTCGGTTCCGTGGGCAGCGGCATCGCTGGCGGGAGTGCTCGTTGGAAAATTAATCCTGATTTTAGTGTTTCGACATTACGGAATTCAGGTTAACTCAGGACGGCCATACTATCTCCGCCAGTACGGCCAAATGTATGCCACGATGTTCTATTATCATTTTCAATACATTGTGTGGTCGGTTCTAGGCGTCGGCTGGATTGCAATTGCAAAATATGCTGAACGCGGCAAAGAAGCGTTGCCATTCCTAGCGTGCTTACTGGGCCTCCTGCTGATGTTGCCCATCATCGGTGATGAGACGCGCGTGCTCGCGATCATTACCTTTCCCCTGGTTGCCGCCTACCTGTTGCTGAATCCGGATTTCCTGCTCTCTTTGAACGGCCGCTTTGTTTCATGGATTTTCGGCCTTTGGTTAGTTGTTCCTTGGCCTTGGGCTTGGGGAGGCCGCCCTCTGGTATCCATTTTCCCTTACAATATTGCTTATCTCCTGCACCGGCTTTTTGGTTGGTTTTCCGTGCCTGCCAACCAACCTATGTGGCCTCTCTGAGTTCGTCGATGAAAGATCGACATCGACCAAGATGAAAACGGCCATCGTCACTCCCGCCATCCATGACCCTGAGCGCCTCTTCGGCGCGGAGCGGCTGTTCTTTGGACTGGTGCAGGCCTTTAAGCAACGCGCCGATGCCGCCTGGATCCAGGTTCCCATTGTCGAGAGAAGTTGGGAGACAGTCTTGCAGTCCTACCGCGACTGCTTCGACCTCGATCTTCGCGGTTACGATCTCGTAATCTCCACCAAGGCTCCGACCTACGCCGCCCAGCATCCCAACCACATTTGCTGGCTGCTTCACCAGATCAGGGTCTTCTACGACCGTTTTGACGACGAGTATGGCAGTCTTCCCACCCAGGCTCTGGCGGAGAGGCGTGCGCAACGTGAGACCATCCAGAGGCTCGACGGTCTCGCTTTTCCGCGCGTGCGCACGCTGTTCAGCATCGGCCAGGAGGTCTCACGGCGTCTAAAGCTCTACAACGGCTTCGATTCCGAAGTGCTTTATCCGCCGGTATTAGTGCAGGGCCATTGCTGCGGCGCGCAGGAGTACTTCCTGCTGCCCGGCCGTTTGCATCGCTGGAAGAGAGTCGATCTCGTTATCCGCGCCATGCAAAGTTTTTCCGGCGATGTTCCGCTGTTGATCGCTGGCTCCGGAGAGGACGAAGCGGAGTTTCGCAGGCTGGCAGGCAACGATCCACGAATACGTTTTCTCGGCTTCGTGAGCGACGCGGAGATGTTGAAGCTTTACGCCGACGCTCTCTCGGTTCTGTTCGTTCCCAAGGATGAGGACTTTGGCTACATCGCCGTCGAGGCCATGTTGAGCCACAAGCCGGTCATCGTCTGCAAGGACTCCGGTGAGCCCGCGCGGCTGGTACAGAATGGCCGTTCCGGATTTGTCGTCGATCCTGATCCTGTCGAGATTGCCGCAGCCATGGGAATTCTGGCGGCCAATCGTCAACTCGCGCGCGAGATGGGCGAACATGCGTATCAGAGCGCGCCATCGCAGTCCTGGGACAACGTGGTGCAGCGGCTGATCGAAGCCGCGTCTCCTCTGCGAACGCATTGGGTGTCAGAGGCGAGTCCATCGTCGGAGCCTAACTTCACTTCGCTGCTGGTTGCTGACAATCAGGTGCTCGATCCTCCCGTGGGTGGCGGCCGCGTCCGCATTTATGAGCTCTATCGCCACCTGGCCATGCTGGGTTTCGACGTCACGTATGTCGGCGCTTATGACTGGCCGGGACCGGCGTATCGCGATCAGATGCTGGCGCCGCACTTCCGTGAGTGCGTCACGCCCCTGACGCAGCCGCACTTCGCGCGCGATCGCCGCTACCAGCGCGCCACCGGCGGCAAGACCACCATCGATGTCACTATTCCTAAGCTGCTGAAATATTCGCCGCGCTTTCAGCGCATGGCGCAGGAGCACGGCGGCGATGCGGAAGCCATCGTCATCTCGCATCCCTGGGTCTATCCTTATGTGCCTCGCCGCTCCGATCAGAAGCTGATTTACGATGCCCACAACTGCGAGTACATCGTGAAGCGGCAGATCCTGAGCGGCACCAGCGCGGGCAGAAAGCTGGTCGAGGAGGTTCGTACGCTGGAAGGGAATTTGTGCCGCGAGGCCGATCTCATCTTTGTTTGCTCGAACCACGATGCCGAACAATTTGTTGCGCTTTACGGGATCGCGCGAGACAAGATCGTTCTTGTTCCCAATGGTGTCGATGTGGATAACATTCAGCCCGCCAGCCGGGAGGAGCGGGCCTGGGCGCGGCAAGAGTTGGGATTGCCGCCTGACAATCCAGTGTTGATCTTCATTGGCAGCGGTTACGGACCCAACACCGAAGCCGCGGCATTCCTTGTGAAAGAGATCGCGCCGCGGCTGCCCAACTGCGCCATCGTGATCGCGGGCAGCGTCAAGGATTCGTACCAAGCCTCACACGGCACGCGCGCGCCGGAGAATGTCACTTGGCTGGGAACGGTCACGGCCGAGCAGCGGCTGTCCTTTTACCATGCGGCGGACATCGCGTTGAACCCCATGTTCTCCGGCTCTGGCACCAATCTGAAAATGCTCGACTACTTTGCCGCCGGGCTTCCTGTGGTCTCCACTCCGGAGGGTGCTCGCGGACTGGAGCTTGCCTCCCACGACTGCATCGTTTGCCCTGCCGACCAATTTGCCGCTCGCATGGAAGAGCTGCTCCACGATCCCGCGGCCCGCGATCGGATCGGGGCAAACGCACGAAAACTGGCGGTCGACCGCTACGCGTGGTCTATGATCGCGGCCGCTGCGGCGCATGCCGTCCGCAATCTCCTCAAAGGAGCGCCAATTCATGCTTCGTGAAGGCCTGCTTCAATACTGGTGGATGCTGTATCGCCATTCCAAGCTGCTGAAGCAGCGCACCGACATATTCCGCAACATTGAAGACTCGTTTACCGCGAAACATGGCGACCTGTGTTTGAGTGCGGGAAGCGTCTATGTGGACATCGGCAGTGGATCGTCACCTGTTCCGACCTTCCTCTATCAGCGCCGCCACGCTAAGACTTATGCAACAGAGATGGACCGCAAGTACCTCGACCGGCAGAAGAGCTACATGGAGATGCTGGGACTCAGCAAGCGCGACAGCTTCGTCGCGCAGCGGGAAGATGCCACGCGGCTGAGCTTTGCCGATGGCTCAGTCGATTTCGTCACCGCCATCTCGACGATTGAACATATCCCGGGCGATGGAGACATCCGCGCCATGGCCGAATTTGTGCGCGTCCTGCGTCCCGGAGGACGGCTGGTGGTGACGGTCCCAACCGCGGCGAACTACATCGAAAACCAGTTAACGTTTTATTACGCCGGCTTCGAACGCCGCTACGATGCGGCGGCCCTGCAATCCCGCTTGTTTCGTCCGGAGTTGAAGATCATCGAACAGTTGTACATGGTCTCGCCGTCTCCCGAATTTCTTCGCCAGTTCGAAGAAGCGTTCGCCGAGACGTTGCAGGGAGCCAACTGGAGCGACGTCTGGTACAAGAACGGATGGCACGATGAATATCCGGATGTGAGCATTCTTCTGACGCTCGGCCTCATTCGGCTGTCGGAAGACCCAGCCGGTTCCTTTGGAGGATGTCTGGCGTTTGAGAAGCAGTAGTATGCTGGAGTTATCTTGCGCTATTTGATGGTTTCAAGCTACGCGCCCACGCATTGCGGTATTGCCGCCTATGCCGAGCAGGCCGTAGCCCATCTTCGCGCCCAGGGACACGTTGTAGATGTGGTCTCGCCTGACGGGCAGGGGAACGTCGATTTTGCGTGGAACCTCCGCGGTGGCGCCAGGATCCTGAAGCTGTTTCAACTACTCCCGTACTACGACAAAGTCAGCATCCAGTACCAGTGGACGTTTTTCTATGCTCACCCCTTCGAGCGGGGGCGGCGCTGGGAGACGCTGAAGACCACGCTCTCCTTCATGCTGTTGTTCCTGCGGACGCGCAAGATCGAGATCGTCGCGCACGAAATTCCCTACATCCCCGGCAAGCAGGGCTGGCTGTACAAATGGCAGTGGAAGCTGGCGCCCAAAATCGTTTTCCATACCGCGACGGAAATGAAGCATTTTGAACGGCACTACAAGATGCGGCTGCCGGTGTCGCATGTCGAGATACGCAGTCACCACGATGCTTTCCAGCGGTTCTGTAATCATACGCGCTCAAGCGCGCGGCGCCAGCTGGGAGTGCCGCAGGACAAGCTGGTCTTTCTGTGTATCGGGTTCATCCAGCGGCACAAGGGATTTCATCGTGCCATGCAGGCATTCACCCGCTCTGGCTTGCGCGATGCCGAGCTATACGTCGTGGGCTCCGTGCGAGTACCCGATAGTGAAAATCAGAAGTACCTTGTGGAGTTGCAGGAGCTTTGTGCCCGAGATCCCAATCTTCACCTGAAGGAATCGTTCGTCAGCAACGAAGACTTCGACACATGGATTACCGCGGCTGACTGGGTGGTCCTTCCATATTTGGAGATATGGTCCTCAAGCGTGCTGGCCCGCTCCCGAGTTCTCGAGCGGCCCGCAATGGTGTCGGCCGTGGGTGGATTGTCGGATCAGGTAAGCGATCGCGATCTGCTCTTCCGCAGCGATGAAGATTTGCTTTCTGCGTTTCAGACGGCAGCGTCCCGCGGACCGGCCGGCGTTTCGAGTGCGGAAACGCGCGTGCTGTCGCGCAGCGAAAGCTGAAGAGCATGTGTACAATCGCCAGCAGAGCCGCGTGAAAACCGTCGCCATTGCCATTCCCTCGCTGCATCGTCCCGACCTCACCGCCCGCTGCATTGCTTTCATCCAAAAGCAGACTCTTCCGGCGGACGCGTGGGAGATCGTGGTTGTTGAGAACGACGCGCCGGCGGGAAAGGTTCTCCCGGATCCCCTGCCGCCGAACACCCGCCGCCTTGAGCTGCCAACCAACGAAGGCACCACCGGCTCCATCAACCGCGCAGTCTCGGCTACCGAGTCGCGTTATGTTCTTTTGCTGAATAACGACGTCGAGCTTGCGGCTGATTACATCCAGAAGCTGGTTGTCGCGCTCGATGCCGATCCCAAGCTCGGCTTCGCCTCGGGCAAACTGCTGCGCGCTACGCAACGCACTCATCTCGACGGAGCGGGCGACGCGATGCTGATGGCGGGCGCTGGGTATCGGCTGGGCAATCGTGACGCCGACTCCGGACAGTTCGATCACGCGATGCCGGTTCTGGCAGGCTGTGGTGCGGCGGTGCTCTACCGGCGCGAGGCCTTTGCAGCCGGCGGCGGACTGGATGCCGACTTCTTCGCTTATCTCGACGATCTCGATCTTGCCTTGCGAGTACAGCTATTAGGTCACGGCGGAATCTACCTGCCCAGCGCGGTGGCTTATCACATCGGCAGCGCGACGCTGGGCGACACGTTGCATCCGCGCGTCATCGAGTACATCACGCGCAACCAGATTTATCTGCTGATCAAGGACTATCCGCGCGACGTATTTGTGCGATTGCTGCCACGAATCGTGACGTATCAGTGCCTGTGGCTGATGTTTGCGCTGCGGAACGGTACCCTGGGCGCCTATTTTCGTGGATTGATCGCGGGACTCCGCGGCTGTCGCACCATGCGACAGAAGCATCGCGAACTGATGGCCAGAAGGCGAATCGGCGACGACGAGTTCCTCCTACGCCTGCGCAACTCCGAGCGGCAGATCTATGACTGGAATCGCACGCGGCTTCTGCAAGAAAGATCGACGCTGTTGCAGATCTATTTTCGCCTGTTCGGCAGGCCGTAGGGGAACTCTGATTAATCTGATCCCTCGAAGGGGACGGCCTTCAGGCCGTCCGGGAGCGGCACGAAATCTTCGCGGCTTTAGCCGCTGAGGGACCTCGCTGTGACTTAATCAGAGTTTCCTTGACACGCTCTTCCGTCCGTCGAATCTCAGAAATTCGTGGTGAGACGCATGGAAAAACTGCGCGAAGGTCCGATGGCGTTGCCGGAGAAAAGCCCGCCGAAGTCGATGACATTCAGCACATTCGTCAGGTTTTGCCCATCGATCTGAAAGCGCACGTTCATCTTGTCGGACTTGTAAACGTCGGCGCCGGCTGATGCGCTGAGCAGTAGCGAAGGGTAGATGCGACCACGGGCAAAATTGATCCTGCTGATCACCTGCGGGCCGTACTCCGCCAGCGCTTCCTGTTCGGTACCTTGGAAATCAAACGGCAACCCGGTGCCATATTGAACCCCGCCGGCAAACCAGAAGCGCGGCTTAACCTGATAGACCCAGCGCGTGAACAGCGTATTGCGCTGGTCCTGCGAATCGGGGAAGTGGCCGGTCAACTGGGCTAGAGCATCCTGCGCATTGGCACCGATGAATAAGCCTCCTGACACTGGATTCCACGCGTTACCTACCATGTACGAGTAGCTGGCAAATCCAGAGATCTTGTGCCAGTTCGGTACCGTGATTTTTCCTTCCGCACCGTAGATGAGGGCTTTCTGAAACGCAATCGGAAAGCTGATGGTTGTGTTGTCGATTTGATCGTCGTCGGCGTAGTTGGCGACCTGGCGCAGGTAGTAGTTGACGTCGAGGCGAAGATTGTTGCCGAAAGCTTTGGACACGCCAGCTTCGTAGTAGTTGCCTTGCGAAGGGTACAGCGGCAGCTGAACGACGTCAGGATTAATGAGGTTCACCTCAAACGAAGTCGAAAGCAGCAGGTTCTCGAACGATGGCGTCTGGAAGACCCGGTCATATGAAAAGTGCGCCAACAGGCCGAGCTTCGGAAAATAGCGAGAAATTGCCAGGCGAGGTTCCACCGCCTGCTTGTTGACTACGAGTTGGTAATGGTCCCACCGCAGTCCTATGTTTGCCGTCCAGTTTCCCATGCGAATCTGGTCCTGCACGAACGCTGACTGCTCCAGGTCTGGCCGCTGGCCCTGGCTGGGGTACGCTCCCGGGAAGCTGAACGTCAGCGCCGTGCCGGGGTCGAACTGCGACGGGTCAGTGATGATGTAATTGAAATTTTCGTGCAAGAAGGTGTTGTCCGACTCGACGCCCATCTTCCATTCATTGCGCTCATGGTCGATAGTGACCATCCCAACGAAATAGCCTTCGTTGAACCAGTTGTGCTGAAACAGAATGATGGGAGTGGACAGCGCGTTGGAGTAGAAGTCATTGCCGTTATTGCGCAACATGCCGCGAAAATCGCCAACCACATTCGGGGAGAAAATGTGCCGGTAGGAGAGCGCGCCCATGGTTTCAAAATTGTTGGCATTTTGTTGCTGGCAGGGGGGGCCGGTCGTCTGGCCGGGCAGATAGCACCAGGTCTGCTGCACGATCTCGTTGGGAAGCTGATAGCGCGACAGCTCGTACCGGGCGATGAAGTTGATCCGGTCATTGGGCGTCAAATCGCGCTGATAGTTGACGGAAAAATCGCCGATGGTTCCGGTGTTGGTGTAATTTTCCGGGACTACAGGGTTCAGATAGTGGGCCGTTTCGGCTCCGGAAGCGCTAAAGCCGAAAACATTCTTGCCCCACGCATACTGCATCTGCGCAAACGCGCCAGCTGAGTCGTAGCTGCCTCCGGACAATACGAACTGCCCGTGCAGGCCGGGTTGTGGATCACGCAGCGTGTTGACCTCGACCACGCCGCCCATTTTCCGGCCGTACTCGGCGGGAAATCCCGCAGTGTAGATGGTCATCGAATCGACATCGTTTGCGCCGATCTCGGGGCCGAAGCTGGGAGAGCGGTTGTCGGTCAGCGGAATGCCGTCAACCACGAACTGCGTCTGATATTCCGAGCCGCGCGGATGCAACACAGCGTTGCCTTCATAGAGCCAGCCCGGCTGAGTGTTCACGAGGTCCTGGATCGACCGGCCCGGCAGGGATGTCAATCGATCCTGAATCGCCGCAGTTCCAATCTCGTTCACCGACCCGGCCTGATCGGGATCCAGCAGCGTTCCCTGCCCCTTCACCGTCACCGACTCCTGTACTGCGGCCACTTTCAGTTTGATCGCGTAATCGATGGGGATGGTCGAATGAACGTTGACCGACTCCGAAACTGAAACGAAGCCGGGTTGCTCGATGTTGAGCTGGTAGATTCCGTAGGCAAGGCGCTGCACGCTGAGCGTCCCCTGATCGCTGGTGGTCAGGGAGTTCCGGTATTGATTTGCTTCGCTGCTGATCTGAATGGTGGTTTTCACGCCGAGGCCGGCCGGATCGGTTACCGTAAGACGCAGTTCGCCCCTGTTGCTTTGCGCGAAGGCGGCGACCACGGCCAGGACCACACAAAGCAAAACGCCACACCGGATCTTACCCATAGAAGATTGACCTGAAACCCTTGTCCCCAGACTGCAGTTCAGCACGGAAGCATCGTTCGGCTACGTTAGAATATTCCCCGGACGGCGGATTTGTTCACGGTTAATCGTGCGGGCGGCTTGTGCGACGCAAAGAGATGTTCTTTTCGACAAGAAAAGGCTGAACAAAACGTTCGCAGCAGGAATTTACCATCGTAGGGAACAGCCAGGAGTGACATCTGATTTCTCCAACCCGGCAATAGAGCTGGCTCTCTCTCCTGCGGAATGCCGGGAGAACAGAGTCGCTTGTTCTGAACACGAAGAACAAGTCATCGCCTTGTTCGACCAGCTTCGGGCCCCACTTCTTCGCTACGCGCTCTCCATCGGTTTGTCCAGCGCCGACGGCGAGGAGATTATCCAGGAAGCGTTTCTTTCTCTCTTTCAGCATTTGCGGCAGGGGCGCGCTCGCCACAACCTGCGCGGCTGGCTTTTCCGGGTAGTTCACAACCTTTCCCTGAAAAGAATGTCGAGAAATAAACGAAGCGGCGACGTGTTCGGGGTGGCCGGCAGTCTGGCGGAGTTCCATCTCGATTCCCGCCCCAATCCGGAAGAACAGGCGAGCTTCAGCCAGCGACAGGCGAGGCTGCTGGCGGTCCTGCGCGCCTTGCCTGCCCAGGACCAGCATTGCCTTCGCCTGCGCGCGGAGGGGTTGCGATACCGCGAGATCGCCGAAGTGCTTGGTATNNGCGCCGACGGAAGGTGAATCATGGGAAACGCTTACACCCACCTCACCGATGAAGAGCTGCTGCGGTTCGCCGACGGCGAACTGTCGCCGCGGCAAATTGCAGGAGTCAACACCCATCTGACCTCATGCTGGGACTGTCGAACGCGCCTGCGGCAGCTCGAAGACACCATCGTCGATTTTGTTCGCGTTCATCACGACACTCTCGATCCTCAGTTGCCGCCCGTTGCGGGACCACGGGCGCTACTCAAGGCGCGACTGACGGAGTCCGCGGTCTCCGCTCGCCAGGAAAGTTGGCTCCCGTCGTTCCAGCGGGCCTTCCCTTTGCGAAAACTTGCTTACCTGGGAGCGTTGCTTCTGGTTGCGGCTTTGGTGACGGCCATCGTATCTCTTTCGTCGCCCACTACCGGAGGCAGGACGGTCCGCGCTATCCCTGACCCTCGCCTGACCCCAGGCGCTACTCGCCCGGTTAACGCCAACGATGTATGCACCGTCAGCTACAGCGACGATGCCCGGCTGCTTCCAGCTTCAATTCAACATCGAGTGTTGCAGGAGTACGGAGTGGCTGGCGCTCAAACCCAGGGCTACGAACTGGACTACCTTATCAGTCCGCAGTTGGGAGGCACTGACGACATCAGCAACCTTTGGCCGGAGCCGGACTCCGCTACAGGATGGAATGCGGATGCGAAGGACGCCCTGGAGGGCCGACTCCATCAACTGGTCTGCCAAGGCAAGATCAACCTGGCTACCGCACAACGCGATCTCGCCACCGACTGGATTTCGGCCTACAAGCAATACTTCCACACCGACAGGCCAATCCAGCCGTTGTGATCAGGGCTGAGCGACCAGCTCGGTCAGGCGGGTATCGTAGGTCTCGGCCGCCAGCCAGCGCACAAACTCATTGTGCGGCCCCAGGACAATCTGCTTCGACGCAACCGGCTTGTCGGCCAGTTCGAAGCCCATGATGATGATCTCGTCGCCCTTCTTGATGAGGTGGGCTGCCGCGCCATTCATGCAGATCGCGCCGGAACCGCGTGGGCCGGGAATTGTGTATGTCTCCAGCCGGGCGCCGCTGGTGTTGCTGACCACCAGCACCCGTTCGCCGGGAAGCAGTCCTACCATCTCCATCAGTTCTTCGTCGATCGTTATGCTGCCCACGTAATCAAGATCGGCTTGGGTAACTGTGGCCTGATGAATCTTGGAACGTAACATCCATCGCATGGCTCTCGTGTTCCTCTCCGTGTCCCGCTCTCGCATGGCGGATGCGGGCACTCGCCTATATGTTAGCAGGGGGCGCAAGAATTTCGCACCTGCCGGTTTGCGAACTGTCCTAAAGTTGTAGCGGCAAACAGGCAGGTCATTCCCTCGGCAGACAGGCGCGTCGGAGGCCGGATGGACCTCAACAGTCGACTTGGGAAGTGCACGTCCCGCATTTCACGGCAATTTCAGGATTGCTGCAGGCCACATTAGGGTGGAGCACGCCTTCCAGGCGTGCATAAAGACCACTGCTTATGAAATCGGCTTCAGCCGCTGAGGTAAACTCCGCAAGGGTTACCTCAGTGGCTAAAGCCCGGCTCTAACTCAACCGGCTGTCATACACCCCTGAAAGGCGTGCTCCACCCTTGGATATACCAACTCTGATGGTGCTTTAAGCGTCGCTCCGCAAGCGGTCGAGTAGAGCGCCCTTCGCGTCCACCAGCGAGATGTCCAGCGCCGGCACACCTATCGCGTGGGTGGAGCAGCTCAGGCAGGGATCGTAGGCGCGCACCAGCGCGGAAACGCGGTTCAGCATCCCCTCTTCCAGCTTGTCGCCCCGGATGAAATGCTCCGCAACCTGGCGCACGCCATCGCCGATGGCGCGGTTGTTGTGGCCGGTGGCGACGATGAGGTTCGCCCAGGTGATCGCGCCGTTCTCGTCGACCTTGTAGTGGTGGATCAGGGTGCCGCGTGGCGCCTCGATCATGCCGACACCCTCCAGCGCGTTGACCCCAGCTTCGGCGCGGACATGAGTGTCGAGGACGTCCGCCTGCTGCAGCAGAAGCTGCATGGCCTCGAGGCCATACATCACTTCGATGAGCCGCGCGTAGTGATAGAGGAACGAGCTGTGCGCCATGCGGCCGAAGCGCTGGCGAAATTCTGTGAGCTCGGCGTCGGCGCGGGGCGTGCCCATGGCCTCGGCCACATTGATGCGGGCCAGCGCGCCCACACGATAAATCCCCTCCGGCCAGCCTTGCGGGCGATAGAACGGAGCCTTCAGGTAGGAGTCGCTCAACGTGGCTTCGCCGATGAACTCAGCGTAGTCCTCGGCGGCAATGCCCTCCTGCACGATGCTTCCATCGGCCGCGCGAAATCGCAGCAAGCCATCGTAGAACTGGATGTTGCCGGCGCTGTCGACCAGGCCGGCGTACATCGTAGGCGCGGATCCGAAATTGGCGATCTCCTCCGTGAACGAGTCGAGCACGCCTTTGAAGATGCCGAGAGTCTTCTCCGCTGTCGCCATCGCCTGCGGTATCGCCGCGAGGAAGCGGTCACGCGCCTGCACCGTCATCGGCGACTTCACGCCGCCGGGCACGATCCACGAGGGATGTACACGCTCCTCGGCCAGCCCTTCGATCACCAGCAGACCGAACTTACGCAGCTCGATGCCGGCGCGCGCCAGCTCAGGATTGGCCTCGATAAGCCCAGCCACATTGCGCGTGGCAGGATCGTGGTCCATGCCCAGAAGCAGGTCCGGCGCGGAGAGATAGAAGAAGCTGAGCGCATGCGACTGCACCACCTGCGCGCAGTGAATGATCTCGCGCAGCAGTTGCGCGGCGGGCGGAATGCGCACCGCCATGATGGCATCGCAAGCCTTCGACGCAGCCAGCTGGTGGCTGATGGGACAGATGCCGCAGATGCGCGAGGTAATGCCCGGCATCTCGTAAAACGGGCGGCCTTCGGTGAACTTTTCGAAGCCGCGGACCTGCGTCACCTGAAATTTGGTGTCAGTCACCTTTCCGGCATCGTCAAGCTGGATCGTAATCCTGGCATGGCCCTCGATGCGGCTTACCGGCTCAATCATGATGCGCTTCATCGCCGCTCCTTCAAGAATCTTTGTCATCCGAACTTGATCTTCTGGTTCGTCTCCGGCTTGCGGCCCTCCAGCAGGTTGTTCAGAAACCCGGCAATCACCTTGTTCTGCGGCGGACAGCCGGGGAGGCAAACGTCAATCTTGACGAAGTCCTGCGCCGGACGCGCCAGCTTCGACAATTGCGGCAGCCCATCGTGGGGGATGCAGCCATTCGCGTCAGCGCCATCGACATAGATCCGCTGCAATAGTTTGTTCACCGGAATCACGTTGCGCAGACCGGCGACGTTGCCGGTGACGGCGCAGTCGCCGAAAGAGACGAGCACCTTGGTCCGCGCACGGATTTTGTGGAGGATTTCGAGATTGTCCTCGTTGCAGACCGCGCCTTCGATCAGGCATAAATCCACATTTTCAGGATAATCCTTCACGTCCACGACGGGGCTGTAAACGAGGTCCACCGCGTCGGCGAGATCAATCAAAAACTCGTCAAGGTCGAGGAACGACATGTGGCAGCCGGCGCAGCCGCCCAACCAAACTGTGGCCAAACGAATCTTCATAAATTATTTCAGTCGGCGATCCATTGTTTTTTCTCGCGGGCGTTGACGATGAACTCCAGCTTGTCGCGGTCGCGTTCCATTTCGCCCACGGTCGAGCCCTTGTTGAACAGCGCGCCGGTCGGGCAGGACATGACGCATTTGCCGCATTCGGTGCAGGAATCGGCATCGCCCCACGGCATGTTGAGATCGGTGATGATCCGTGATTTCGCGCCGCGACCGGAAACATTCTTCGTCCCCGCGCCCTCGATGTGCCAGCACACCCGCACACAGCGGTTGCACAGCACACAGCGGTTGTGATCCATGCCAAACAGCCGGTGTGTCGTGTCCAGATTCCATTTCGGAAACGTGTAATCGTAGCGGACATGCTCCATGCCCTGCGAATACGCGAGCGTCTGCAGTTCGCAATGGCCGTTGGATACGCACACGGCGCAGACGTGGTTCCGCTCGGCGAAGAGCAGTTCCAGAATCATCCGGCGATATTTCCGCAGCCGTTCGCTGTTGGTCTTGATTTCCATGCCTTCGGCCACTTTCGTCGTGCAGGCGGGCAGCAGTTTCGGAATGCCGGTAATTTCAACAATGCACAACCGGCACGCGCCCATGTCATAAACGCCTTCGAGATGGCAGAGTGTGGGAATGGGAATGCCGGCTTCGGTCGCGGCCTGCAACACGGTGGCGCCTTCCTCGGCGCTGATCTGCTTGCCGTCAATGGTCAAAGTTTTGGCAGCCATAAAAAATTATTTGGTCCCAAGTTCAGTTTTGTTCGCTGTGCCGTTGGCCTGCGCGCCGTGCGGGTCGGATTGCAGCAACGCCTCGTATTCGTTGCGGAAAAACCGCAGCGTGCTCATCGTCGGATTCGGCGCGGTCTGGCCGAGGCCGCACAAGCTGGTATTGCGCACCATGTCGCAAAGTTCTTCCAGCTTGGCCAGGTCGCGCGCCGTGGCCTTGCGGTTCACAATCTTGTCGAGGATGTGGTGCATCTGCACCGTGCCGGCGCGGCAGGGGATGCATTTGCCGCAGGATTCATCCATGCAAAACTCCATGAAGAAACGCGCGATTTCGACCATGTTCGTGGTTTGATCCATCACAATCATGCCGCCCGAACCCATGATGGAGCCGAGCTTGCCGAGCGATTCATAATCCACCGGCGTGTCGAGATGCTGCGACGGAATGCAGCCGCCGGACGGACCGCCGGTCTGCACCGCCTTGATCGTGCCGCCGTCGGGAGCGCCGCCGCCCATTTCCTCGACGATCGTGCGCAGCGGCGTGCCCATCGGCACTTCGATGAGGCCGGTGTTCTTGATTTTTCCTGCGAGGGCAAAAACTTTGGTGCCCTTGCTTTTTTCCGTGCCGATGCCGGCGAACCACTCCGCGCCTTTGCGGTAAATGGCCGGGACGTTGGCGAAGGTCTCGACATTGTTCAGCAGCGTCGGGCAGCCGAACAAACCGCTTTCAGCCGGGAACGGCGGACGCGGACGCGGCGTGCCACGCTTGCCTTCGACCGACATCATCAGCGCGGTTTCCTCGCCGCAGACAAACGCGCCGGCACCGATGCGCAGGTCCACATTGAAATTGAACGGGGATTCAAAAATCCCCGAACCTAGCAAACTCATGGTTTTCGCCTGCTTGATGGCGATTTGCAGACGCGCGATGGCCAGCGGATATTCGGCGCGCACATAAATAAATCCCTGGTCCGCGCCGACCGCGTAGGCCGCGATGGCCATGCCTTCGAGGACGCTGTGCGGATCGCTTTCCAAAACGCTGCGATCCATGAACGCGCCGGGGTCGCCTTCGTCGGCGTTGCAGACGACGTATTTTTTTGCGCCGGGTGATTTGGCGACCGTGCCCCATTTGAGGCCGGTGGGGAATCCCGCCCCGCCGCGGCCGCGCAAGCCGCACTTGACCATTGTCTCGACGACATCTTTCGGGGTCATCTCATGCAGCACTTCGTGCAACGCCTGGTAGCCATCCATCGCGATGTAGCTTTCGATGCGTTCCGGATCCACGATGCCGCTGTTGGCAAGCACGATGGAAAGTTGTTTCGCAAAAAACGCCGAATTCGGGTCGGCCTGCGGAATGGCTGCCTTGCTGCCTTTCAATGCGCCAATAATTAATGGCGCATTGTCCGCCGTGACTTTGACGTAGAGTGCATTTTCAGGTTCCACCGCCACCAGCGGGCCTTCGCAGCACAACTTCATGCAGCCGACGCCGCGCACTTCGACTTCGTTTTGCAGGCCCGCGTCCGCCACGGCCTTGTCGAGCTGTTCCTTGACGCCCTTGGAGTCGGACGACATGCAGCCGGCGGCCAGGCAGCAGCGCAGAATGATTTTTTTCCGCCCCGCAATTTCCTTTTCCTTGATGGCGATGAGATCGTTGAGAATCATTTTTGCATCCACTGGTTGATTTGTTTGAGCGCAGATTCCGGCGTGGCGCGCGGCGTGACCGTGCCGTCATAGACGACCGCCGGCGCAATGCCGCAGGCGCCGATGCAGCGCGCGGTCAGCAGCGAAAGCTTGTTGTCCGCCGTGGTTTCGCCGGGGCGGATCTTGTGCTGGTCGGTGATGGCGTCAATGATCTTGTCCGCCCCCTTCACATAGCAGGCGGTGCCCATGCAGACGACGCAGGCGTGCTGGCCCTGTGGCTTGAGCTGAAAGAAATGGTAAAACGTCGCGACGCCATAAACGCGGCTCGGCGGCAGCTTGAGTTTGACGGAAACGAAGAGCAGCAGATCGTCTTCGAGATAGCCGAACAGTTCCTGCGCCTTGTGCAAAATTTCGATGAGCGCGTCCTGCCGGAACTGGTGCTTCTTCATGTGGACTTCGAGAATCTTGAAGCGTTTGTCCCCGCTGGCGTGCTTGAGCACGCGGGCGGCATTTTTCTCCTTTTTTCCTGAAAGTGCTGGCAACATATATTTATGCGTTTTTGACTTCCACCAACCATAACTTATGATTCTGGAAGATTGCCGACTCCACGGCGGTTGGCATTCTTTGGACATTTTTT
>PLBD01000405.1 GCA_003135315.1 Acidobacteriaceae bacterium
TCATGCGAAGCGCCGCACTAACTGCACTTCGAGCGGGGCAAGCGTGGCATGAATACAATTCAGGGGACCCGCGCCCGTGGTGCCGTCTGTTTCCTGAACCCAAACGGCGCCTCCGGCGAACTGCTCGACCGCGCTGGGAGCCTGCGGCTGCTGTTTATTGCTGTAAAGAATGCGCAGCGCACGTATTCTCCGAGAGGAAATTTGGGCCGCAGCGGCGTCGTACTCACAGGATCTTCACCCGTTCCTTTTTTCCAGGCAAGTTCCTCCGGCGAGTCGCCACGGTGGCCAACCTGCTATCCGCGCTCGTGATGAGCGACGTCAGCTCGGTTGCTTGATGTCGATGTAGACCGCCAGACCCGTCAGCCGAACTTCCGCTCGCCGGCCACCCAGGTCTCGCTGACCTTGATGTTGGAGATCGCATCCTGGCTCACCTTGTACGGATCGCTCTCGAGGATTGTCAGATCGGCATCCTTGCCCGGATCGAGCGTGCCGATCGAATCCTCGAGACCAATCTGCCGGGCTGCATGGATGGTGATCGCCTTCAACGCCTCATGGGCCGAGATCGCCTGGTCCGCGCCAATCACCGATTTGTCGATGACGCAGCGGCGGGCTACGGCGATCTGTACCAGGCGGAGAGGACCGGCCGGAGAGACCGGCGAATCGGTGTGCAGGGAGAATGGGATGCCCGCCTTCACGCAAGCGGCCATGGGCTCCATGAATTCGGTCCGCTCCGGCCCTAAGATCTGGTCGCGATAGGCCACGCCATACAGATATAGAAGGTCCGGAAGGAAGGTGGGCTCTGCACCGAGCCGCTTCATTCGGTCGAGTTGGTCCGGACGCGCCATCGTCGCGTGCTCCACCCGGTTAAGCCCGGTGGCCGGATTGGGGCCATAGGCCTGTTCGAGCGCGTCGAGCGCGTCGTCGATCGCCGCGTCGCCCTGGCAGTGAATCAGGATCGGCCACCCGGCCTTCTTAGCCGCCAAACACAGCTCAGCCATCTGCGACTCGGTGTAGTTTGCTTTGCCTCTTTTGGTGGTGTGCAGGTAGGGCTTCGTCTGCGCCGCGGTCTCGGCCTGGTTCGATCCATCCGCCCAGAACTTGATGCCATAGAGCGAAAACCGGCTGTCGGGGATCTTCCTCGCCTTGGCGCCGGGCCCCAGCGACACGAAGGCCTTGCTGGCCTCGAGCGAATCCGTGCTCAGGCTCGCACTCATCCGCACGTCGAGCGCGTTGGATAGTTTCGCGAGCGGCTGGACCCAATCCGGCTTGATGGTGCCGGGCTCGTGCAGCGTCGTATTGCCGGCGGACGCCACCTGTTTCGTATAGGACGCGAGCGCCGTGGCCATCAGCTCAGGCGTGACGGCTGGAGCCGCGACGGCGATGAAGCGGAGCAGCGCCGGTTCTTCGTATATTAGGCCGTTCAACTTGCCGTCTGGCGCGCGGCCAAAATGGCCGCCGCCGGAAAGTTCGCCGACATCCTGCGGGATCTTGGCGAGTTTGAACGCCATGGCGTTCGCGGCCCCAACGTGTCCGTTCACGTAGAAGATGAAAATCGGATGCTGGGTCGAGATCGCGTTCAGCTCCTCCATAGAGAGGTCGCCGCCCTGCAAGAGGTTGTCGTAGTAACCGGCGCGGATCCATTGCCCAGGCGGCACTTTGCCAACCACCGTCTTCAGCGCGGCAAGCGCGTCGACGCGATTCGAGTATTTCGGGTAGCCGATATTGAGCAGCAGATTGGCGAACAGGGCGGAGAGAACCGTGTGATGGTGCGGGTCGATGAACCCCGGGAACAGGGTGCGGCCCTGAAGATCGACGATCCGAGTCGCGCCGCGCGCCAGGGTGGACAGGTCGGAGGCCGACCCGGCCGCGACTACCCTTCCGCCGCCAATCGCGAGCGCCTCGACCGGGCGCCCGCCGGCCGTCATCGGATAGATCGTCCCGTTGCGAAAGATTACCTCCGCGCCGTCAGCGGCATGGGCCTCGCGCCCGGCCGTAATCGCGGCGGCCGCGGCGCCCCAGACGGCGTAGGTCAGGAACCGGCGCCGGCTCAGCGCGGCTCGCCAAAGGCCGGAGGTCAGGTGATCGGTTATCAGGGAACGCACGCACGCTCGGCACATTGGCCGCTCCTAGCTAGCTGGTGCCCTGTTTGCCGTTTCTGCTGAGGGAAGCCAGAAGTTCAGGGTGATCGAGAGCACCGTCAACTCTGGTGGCAATGTTGTCGTTGTGGGGCGGTCTCGGCAGCAAGGCCAGAGATATAGTTTGCTCTCTACCAGCGGGCCGTGCAAGCGGCCTCCCCCACCGGCGAATACATTTTCGCTAAGCCCATCATGGACAGCAAAGGGTGAGGATTCCGAAGCCACCGTTGATGTGTACCGTTGCTGACGACACGCCGTAAGTAGAACGGCGCTGGTGCAATTGATTGCACGGCAGGGCAACAGTAAAAGAGTACAGCCCGTGGGGTCACGGGCTGAGACTCACAGGCCTGTACCCACCTAGTAAACTTATGTGACCCTTATCTGACCCAGATGCTTTTTGCGGATTTGCTGCAAGTCCAAGAAAAGAATGGCTCCTCAGGTNNATTGAGCTACTGAGGAGTGTTTCGCGCCAGACGGCGCGTTCAAATTATAGTCGTATTGTAGCGGGGGCGCGCGCGCCGCGTCAAAGGCTGCGCTGCTTCTTTCGCGGTCTGATTCCCAAAGAGGTCTCGACTTTGGATTCGGGCGCTTGATGAGACGGTACCAGCATCGGAGTCGTATCATTTATGCTCGTCGCAGCCATGAAACGATTCGGCATGCTACCGCGCGCGCTTATAGTTGTACTGCCAATGTTGCCGATGGCCAGCGCAATGGCCCAGAATCGCACTTCTGAAACTTCCATCACGATGAACATCCCTAAGCCGCCCGCAACCAAGCAGCAGCCGGTTACCGACACCTACTTCGGTCACAAGGTTATGGATCCTTATCGCTGGCTCGAAGACGGCACCAGTCCAGCGACGCAGCAATGGGTCGCGGAACAGCTGGCGTATACGCGCAGCGTTCTCGACAGGCTGCCCGGTCGCCCCCAGTTACATCAGCGGTTGGAACAGTTGCTCCAGATTGGCAACCTCGGTGCGACGCAGGTCGGCGGTGATTACTACTTCCATACTCGCCGCGAAGGCACGCAGAACCAACCCGTGCTATACGTGCGCCAAGGCGTGGATGGACGTGACCAGGTGTTGCTCGACGTGAACCTGCTCTCCAAGGACGGCACCGTCGCGCTCGACTGGTGGAACGCCTCGCACGATGGACGATATGTCGCCTACGGCACATCCGAGAGCGGTTCGGAGATGAGCACGCTGCACGTTATCGAAACCGCAACCCGCAAGCTGCTGCCTGACACGATTGCCCGCACCCGGGCCTGCAGCCTGGCGTGGAAGCCCGACGATAGCGGCTTCTATTACACGCGGTACCCCAAGGCAGGCGATGTTGCTGCCGGTCAGGAGATGTACAACCGCCACGTCTTCTACCATGCGCTCGGCGGCGATCCCGCGAGAGATCCGCTCATCTTCGGCGAAGGCCGCGATCCGCAGGACTGGCCCAACGTATCGCTGTCGAACGACGGGCGCTGGCTCAGCATCATGGTCGAGCAGGGATGGTCGAAGAATGAACTCTTTCTGATGGATTTGCAGGCTGGCTCGGCCCCCTTGCGCATCACCACCGGCAAGGAATCTCTCTACATCGCGCAACCCTATAACGGCGATCTCTACATCCTGACCAACGAGGACGGCCCGCGCTATCACGTCTTCAAAACGCCGCTCACCACCCCTACTCGCGAGCACTGGCGCGAGATCATTCCGCAGTCGGATGCTGTTCTCACCTCGCTTTACGTCATCGGGGGACAACTGTTCGCGCGGTATGAGTTCAACGCCCACTCACAGCTGAAGCGCTTCACCGCCGAGGGCAAACCGCTGGGCGAGATCGAGCTGCCGACGTTGGGCACGATCTCCGCCATCGGCGGCGAATATGACAGCAGCAGCGCGTTCTATCTTTTCTCGTCTTTCACGACGCCGACGACCATCTATCGCTTCGACATCCCGCACGGCAAGAGCACAGTGTGGGACTCGGTCAAGAGCGGCATCAATGCCAGTCAGTATGAGACCAAGCAAATCTGGTACACGTCGAAGGACGGCACGCGCATCCCGATGTTTCTGGTCATGCGCAGAGGGCTGAAACTCGCGGGCCACAACCCGGTGCTGCTCACTGGCTACGGCGGCTTCAACGTCAGCCTGACACCCGAGTTCAACAAGGCGCTGTTTCCCTGGCTCGATTACGACGGCATCTTCGCTGTAGCGAACTTGCGTGGCGGCAGCGAGTTCGGAGAAGACTGGCATCGCGCCGGCATGCTCGACAAAAAGCAGAACGTCTTCGACGATTTCATCGCCGCGGCCGAGTATTTGCAGAAAGAGGGTTACACCGACAAAGAGCATCTCGCCATTCGCGGCGGCAGCAACGGCGGCCTGCTAATGGGAGTGGCGATCACTCAACGACCCGATCTCTTTCGCGCGGTCATCTGCCAGGTGCCGCTGCTCGACATGCTGCGCTACCAGAATTTTCAGATCGCCAAGCTGTGGATCCCTGAGTACGGCTCGTCGGAAGATGAGAAGCAGTTCCAGTGGCTCTATGCCTATTCGCCCTACCAACATGTGAAAGAAGGAACGGCCTATCCCGCGGTGCTGTTCATGACCGCCGATACCGATACTCGCGTCGATCCCATGCATGCGAAAAAGATGACCGCAGAGTTGCAGGCGAACAATGGAGGTCCGAATCCGATCCTGCTGCGCATCGAGACGAAAGCCGGGCACGGTGCAGGCAAGCCAATTTCAAAGGTTGTGGAGGATTGGACGGATATCTATTCATTCTTGTTTTGGCAGTTGGGAATGGACAAAGGCAGCCATTAGCCATTAGCAATTAGCAACTAGCAAAAGCTCCTCTTCAACCAGGGTCTTGTCTTCCTCGCGCCTTCCGGCAAGCACGAATGAATTAGTCTGCGTCGCCTCGCTGTTTTCAACGGCGGTGATCACGTAGGAGCAGCCTATCCAATGGGCTTCTTCAAGGTCGGCTTGCGACCAGTGAGCGGGATGATCGGGATGGGAATGGTAGAACCCGACAATTTCCAGACCTCTGTCGTGTGCCTCGCGTTGAGCGCGCACCACTTCGAGCGGGTCGATGTCATAGCGTTTCTTCTGAGAATCCGAGCTGACGTTCTTGCAGCGGATCGTGGATTGCACAATACGGACGTCGCCTTCAACCGCGCCCAGAAGAATCCCGCAACACTCATTGGGGTACGTCTCTTCACCGTGGTGGCGGATGTTGTCGTAATCGGAAGCGTGGAGTTTCAGCACTTGGGTAACTCCGGACGGCACGGCTACCGGCCAGTGGGCGAGTGAGTATCACAGTTTGGATCCTCAGGCGTGTAGTCGGATTTGTTTTGCTCGAAGCACCAACTCACCTGCTCGCGCGAAAATTCCTTGACCACGCTGGCCGGGATGTCGGATTCTTTGACGTCCTTGAACTGAAAAGTAATGTTTCCGTCCGGCGCAACTGTCGCCAGCAGATAGCCATAGACATCGGTCTTATCGATGGTGGAGAGCGCACGGTCTGCGGGCAAACGGTAACGCACGGCACCCGCGCTACCCATGATCCATCCCGGCAACACGTCGCCTTTATGGCAGGCGGTGTTGTAAGCGTCGTTCATGACGAAGTGCGAGTGGCTGGCCAGCACGTACACATTCTTGCTGGTCGTCTTTCGCCATGCGGACAGTTCCCCGTAGACTTCCCGGCCACTCGATTGTCCTCGCACCGAGCTATTCATGCTGTGCCCGGCCGAAGAGCTGTCGGGCAACGCAGCGTGCATGCCAACCACCACCGTGCGAATGGCGCTGTTCTTCGCGTCGTTCGCCAACACCATCTTGAACCATGTCATCTCTGACGGATCGAACATGTCGGCGGAAGCGTTGTCCATGCTGATGAAGTCGACGCCGCGATCTATCCAGTGATAGTACGTTGTCACCTGGTGATCCGTCGGGCTGTCCGCCATCCGTTGTTGTCGCAGCACGGGTTGATCAATCCAGTCAGCAAATTGTGCGATGTATTGCGTCCGCGTCATGGGCGCGACCAGCTCGTGATTTCCGATGGACAAGAACACAGGTAGCTTGCCAAAAGGCACGAGCTGGTGCTGGATGAAGTCGGGCCATGCGTCCGCGAGATACTGCGGCATGCCGGCTTGCGGATGAGTACGGCGGTAGTCCTCGTCGATCTTGGACATCGCGCGGAAGTCGCCGAGGTGCCAGTAGAATGCAGCGCCGTCAGAGAGCACGCCGGCGGCAATAGCGGGCATCACGATGTCGCCACAGTTGCGCGAGTCGCCCGAGACGGCGAACTGCCAGGTGCCTTTGGACTTGTGATTCTCCTGCGCGGCCAGGGTTGCCGACAGACAGATCGCCAAGCTGGCACCGGTGGCGACGTGGAGCAACCGCGCTACCGTCTTGCAATTCATGAGCATTCCGTTCCCCAGGCGCATGATCATAACGGAGAGAGGCAGACAATTGCTATTCCCGCAAGAAATAGATAAGCTGCTGCCGTCTCGGGGTAAGAGGGGGGAGATCATGCGATCTGTTGCTCGGGCGGCTTTCTGGTGCTTGATCACTTTTGCTTTGCTATGCGGTTTGGCCAGCGCGTCGGTTGCCAAACAAGACAACGCCAAGGGTGACGAGGGGCGACTAAAGGGCGCTTATCGCTTTGAGCGCAGTGGCTGGGTCTATGTCCATCTGGAAGGTGCCCCGCCCGACATTGGCTACCAGCATGGATATCTACTGGCGACGGAAATCGAAGACGGCTTCAGGGTCGTGCAGTTCAAGGATGTCCACCGCACTGGGCGCGACTGGAACTTCTATCGTGCCACCGCCCAGAACATCTTGTGGCCGCACATCGACGAGGAATACCAGCAGGAACTGCAAGGGATCGCCGACGGACTCAAGGCGCGCGGCTCGAGCATGGATGTGTGGGACGTAGTCGCGCTGAACGCGATGGAAGAGGTCCCGGACTATTACGTTCCAACGCTTGACCGGCAGCAGAAGCGCGCCAACGCTCCCGACCTGAAGGCGCCGGGCAATTGCAGTGCTTTCGTCGCCACCGGTTCATGGACCAAGGACCACAAGCCGGTCATCGCTCACAGCAATTGGACGGACATAGCCACGGGCAAGCGCTGGGCCATCATCTTCGATATTGTGCCGACGCATGGCTATCACATGCTGACCGACGGCTTTCCTGGAATCATCGTCAGCGACGACGATTTCGGCATCAACTCGGCGGGACTAATGGTGACCGAGACCACCATCACCGGCTTCGCGCTGTTCGATCCCAAGGGCAAGCCGGAATTCGTGCGCGCCCGCAAGGCGCTGCAGTATGCCAAATCCATCGACGAATATGTGCAGATCATGCTCGACGGTAATAACGGCGGCTACGCCAATGACTGGCTGCTGGCCGACAATAGCACCGGCGAAATTGCGCGTTTTGAAATTGGTCTCAAGATGCACCGGGTGTGGCGCACCAAGAACGGCTACTTTGTCGGCGCGAACTTCCCCAGCCATCCGGCATTC
>PLBD01000374.1 GCA_003135315.1 Acidobacteriaceae bacterium
CGGCGCCGAAGCCTACATGAAGCTAGCCGAAGAGCTCATCAATCGCGTCACCAATCCAGCGCCGCCCGCAGCTGCCCAGGAATCCGCGCCCCCCGCCGGCAGCTGAGTTTCGAGTCGCGATCCGCGATGCCTTCGAGCATCTGGCACTTAGCATTTGGCATTTAGCACTCAGCCGTTGGCAATCACGGCTTGTCACCCTCATATCCCACATTGTGGGATATGGCGTCATCCCGGCCGCTGTCGGGGGACCCCGCCTTTTCTGACCACCGGTCACTGGCCACTTGCCTGTTGTCATCCTGAGCGGAGGGACCTTCTTTTGGTCGCCGGAGTCGAAGGACCCCTATGAAAGGGGCGCAGCCTTAGCTGCGCCGTTACTGGGTCCTTTTAATGGTTGTCATCACGAGGAGGGCTTCAGCCCGACGAGGGATCTGCTGTTCTGACCTCTGGCCACTGACCTCTGGCCACTGACCACTGTTCTTTGTCATCCTGAGCGGAGTGAGGTCGCGCCAGCGACCGCACGCAGTCGAAGGATCTGTGGTTCGTGCCACTGCGGCTGTCCCACCCTCTCGCCCGCTTTTGGTCGAGAGGGTGGGAGCCAGGACGACCCTGCTCAATTCGTTGGATGATGTCCCACATTGTGGGACATTAGCAATTTACGGTAGTACGACACATCCCCCGTTCCTCTCCGCCCTTTTTTGCTGGCCACTGACTACGGGCCACTGACTGCAATGGATGATCTGGCCGAAAGGCTGGCCCCGCCATGCAGCCTCCGGCTGTCACATCCCGAAGCGGCAGCGGTCACTGACAAAGTGCAAATTGCGGGCGCTGAATGTGCGTGGAAGGGATTTCCCGGCCTTTTTCCTTGCCCGTTCCGCCTGCGCCCACACGGCCTGGAACAAGACATCGACATCCTTCTCCCAGGCGTTCCGATTCGACTCGATGGCGAGGAGGACAAGCCGATGCACAGCAAGGCACGGTCTCACAGTTCAACCTTTGGCTTGAGCTGGAGTCCAGCGAATGCGACGCTGGCGATCCTGCTCACGCTGCTGTTCCTCATCTTCCTATTACTGTTCATAACCCTCACTGCGCAGCCCGCGCAGGGGCAGAGCTATCAGGTGATCTATACCTTCACCGCGAACCCCGGCAGCGGAGCGGGCCCAGCATTTCCTTGGGGCAGCGTGACTATGGACCGGCGAGGAAACATCTACGGAGCCACGGAAGGAAATGGCACGATCGGCCAGGAGGGTTCTGTCTATAAGCTCTCGCAAGGATACCGTGGCTGGGTGCTGACTGCGCTCCATATTTTTTATGACGGAGATCCCGATGGCAGTGGGCCAGGGGCGATAACCGTTGCGCAGAACGGCAGTGTTTACGGCGTGACGTACGGCGGAGGACTAGATTTTCCACCGGGCAATGGCACTTTTTTCAACATGCGGCCGCAACCTCACGCGCCTCAAAATGCGCTAAACGCCTGGCTAGACTCCGTGCTTTATGAATTCCCAGGGGGAACCGGTCCGTCAGGACCAGCCTCGGCAATCATTTTCGACGCCCGAGGAAATGTCTACGGCACTACGCCGGGGGGTGGAGTCTACGGCTCCGGTACGGTTTACGAGTTGACGCCCAACGCCGGCGGTTGGACAGGAAGTGTCCTCTATAACTTTGCTGGTGGAGATGACGGAAACGGGCCTTGGAGCGGCGTCATCTCTGATAGCGCCGGAAATCTCTACGGGACGACGCTGTCGGGAGGCAATCCCGGCTGCCAGTGGTCAGGCTGCGGCATGGTCTTTGAATTGACCCCGTCAGCTTCCGGCTGGAGTGAAACGGTCCTCTACCGTTTCCAGGGAGGCAGCGACGGCGGCAACCCCTCCGGTGGTTTGATCTTCGATCAGCAGGGCAATCTCTACGGCCTGACCGGAGACGGTGGTTCGAGCGGCGCCGGTACAGCTTTTGAGCTGTCCCCGTCAGCCGGCGTTTGGACCTTAAACGTGCTCTACAATTTTGCGGCGGGCTACTCTCCTGTCGCCAGCTTGATTACAGACACGGCCGGTAACCGGTACGGGGTAAACAACGGTGGCCTTTATGGCAATGGCAGTATTTTCAAACTGACGCCTTCCAGCAGCGGCTGGATTTATACCAGCCTGTACGACTTTCCCGTCAGCGGCAGTTACGGCTCCGGTCCCAACGGCCCGCTTTACATGGACGCACAGGGCAACCTCTATGGCACAACGCAGGCCGGCGGGGACTACCAGGTTTGTGAATCCGGCTGCGGGGTGGTCTTTGAGCTCACGCCGTAACTCAAGCACTTGCGAACCAACGTCGAAATCCCACATTTCTCGTGGGTGTATGGCAAGGAGGACACGCCGATGCACAGCCAAGCTCGCGCTCTCAGTTCTCTGTTCCGCCCAATCTGTCTGGCGATAATCGCTGCACTGCTGATGGCAGTGGGCGCCCTTTCCGCCTGGGCACAGAACTCAGTTCCGCCCACGGCGGTGCAGGCGGCGAAAATGCCCGAGTTCGCGTCGCGCCTGGCCCATCCAGTCAGGCCGCAAGCCTCGCGCAAGCCGCTCGCGCCAAACCATCGCCGGCCGCTCGACAGCAACGACATCTACGACAACGGCCCGACCAACGGCAACACCGATGCCTGGACCATCAATTTCGGCTACGTCGTTAGCGACAGCTTCAACGTCGCGAACGACAACACCAGCGTTACTGGCATGACGTTCGCAGCGTGGCTGCTCCCGGGCGACACCCTCGGGTCGGCCGAGGTGTCCATCACATCGAGCGAAAACGGTGGCACCAGCTATTTCGATCAGA
>PLBD01000171.1 GCA_003135315.1 Acidobacteriaceae bacterium
TCTCCGTCTTCTTGGTCGGGATGGTCGTGTTGCGCGGAATCATCGGCGTCGCCACACCGCCCATCGTTTCAATCGACAGCGTCAGCGGGGTCACGTCGAGCAGCAGCAGGTCTTTCACCTCGCCGCCCAGTACGCCGCCCTGAATGGCAGCGCCGATCGCGACCACTTCGTCAGGATTCACACCCTTGTGCGGTTCCTTGCCGAAGATCTCCTTCACCAGAGCCTGAATGCGTGGCATACGTGTCTGGCCGCCGACCAGCACCACCTCGTTGATCTTGTCCGGCGAAATGCCGGCATCTTTGATCGCTGCCTTACACGGCCCGATGGAGCGATCGATGATGTCCTTCACCATCTCTTCCAGCTTCGAGCGGGTCAGCGTCTTCACCAAGTGCTTGGGACCGCTGGCGTCCGCCGTGATGAACGGCAGGTTGATTTCGGTCTGCATCGTGGTGGAGAGTTCGATCTTGGCGCGCTCGGCCGCGTCACGCAGACGTTGCAGCGCCATCTCGTTGCCCTTGTCGCGCAGGTTCAGGCCTTCGTCCTTCTTGAACTCATCGATGAGCCAGTCGACAATGCGCTGGTCGATGTTGTCGCCGCCCAGGTGNNTCGGCTCGTTGATGATGCGCTTTACTTCGAGGCCGGCAATCTGGCCTGCGTCCTTCGTAGCCTGACGCTGCGCGTCGTTAAAGTACGCCGGGACCGTGATAACGGCTTCCGTGA
Organism: Acidobacteriaceae bacterium; assembly: GCA_003135315.1. Lineage (GTDB taxonomy): Bacteria > Acidobacteriota > Terriglobia > Terriglobales > Acidobacteriaceae > Bog-257. Next base: position 721 of record PLBD01000171.1, read on the forward strand.
TTTTCTCGCCGAGGTAGTCTTCCGCAGCCTTCTTTAGCTTTTGCAGAATCATGGCCGAGACCTGCGGCGGAGTATATTCCTTGCCCTGCGCCACGACCGCGACGTGATCGCCCGATTGCACCACCTTGTAGGGCACCATCTTCATCTCTTCATTGACTTCGTCGAACCGACGGCCCATGAAGCGCTTAATGGAGTAAACCGTGTTCTCCGGATTGGTAATGGCCTGGCGCTTGGCTACCTGGCCCACCAGCCGCTCGCCGTTCTTGGTGAATCCGACAACCGAGGGCGTAGTCCGCCCGCCTTCTTCGTTGGGGATGACCTTGGGCTCGCCGCCTTCCATCACGGCGACCACTGAGTTGGTCGTGCCCAAGTCGATTCCGATAATCTTTCCCATTGTTGCCACCCTCCTTCAGGGTCAAGACTAATCTAACTTATTGATAAATAAGTGCATTGCAAGAATTTCAAGCCCTTATAGCATAATCACTATAGAACTTGAGTCAATTGCTGTCAAGGTGTTAGATGTTGCTGCGGTGCAGGCAGTTGCAGGGATTTTAGTCGAGTTGGACGTGGCTCTTTTTGCTCAGACAGCCGGTTCTACTTCTGAGCCAGCCGAACCCGACCGGTGTCCACAACTGCGCTCTCGATCCGAAGCGGCAGCTTGAACGTCGTCGTCATCCCGACGGTGGGATATTTTGGCGTGATGTAGTGCTGAACGAAGAACTCCAGCGCCCACCTCGGCACTTCGGAACCATCCAACTGAATAGACTGCACCTGGATGCTGCCCGTGCCGTTGGCGCCGCTCGCTTGTGCCACGACCTCGACATCGTGTTTCCCGCTGAACATGGCATACATCGGGTTGTTCGACCCACGCCCTTGCATGATCTGCTCGAAATCGATCTTGGCATGAGCATCGAGCACGCTTGGCCGTGACGTAAGGTGGACCTGGCTCACGCCTTTGGGCAGCTTCACTCCGCCTTCGTTGAAGTAGGCGTTCGTATCCGCTTCGGTCAACTCAACCGGCTTGGGATCGGGATGGGCCTTGGCAGCGTTGAGCTTCAGGTAGGCGAGCTGTTGCTCCATGGCGCGAAACTCCGCGCTGTGAGTATCGTGCGCAGGCGCAGGGTGCTGCCCGCCGGCAGCCACACCAAGCATTAGCGCCACGAATGCAGCCAGACAACTCCGGCGGTTCATCGCAACGCCGCCTCTGCCGCCGGGTTGGCAACGGTTTCCACGTGGGGCTGGTCCAGCGTTCCTGAGATCACATACGACTGCCCGCCCGCGCGCTCCAGTTGCAAGGCGAGGTTGCGTCCGTAAGAAGCGGTGCCCTTCACGCTGTAGCTGCCGCCGTTCGACCGCAACTTGCAATCCGACAGCGTGAACGTTCCATCCTGCAATGCGACCTTGCCTGAAAATTTCGAGAATGCGATGGGAATACCTCGGCTGTCCAGACTTACGTGTCTCAGAGAGCCGCCGCTCCAGGTGAAATCTGCGGTGCCGGTGGCCGAGCTGCGCAGTGCGTCCGCGCTCAGTCCGGACAGGGTCAAGCTGTATTCAGCATCCACGGCCCCGGCCGCCCAGTTGTCGTGCATCAACGATGCGAGCTGGCTCATCGACAGTTTATCGATGATCCCGTTACCTATGAATCGCGGCGGCGAGGCTGTGAAGTCGGCCAGCCAGGAGCCGTCCTGACGCCCGCCCAGCAGGTCAGCGCGCAACTCATGTATTCGCAGTTTGCCGGAGGAGAGTTCCAGCGATCCACTGACGTTCCCGGCAGTAAGGCTGCCAATCGCGAAATGAGACACGGAGAAATGTCCGCTGGCGTGCATTTTCAACAGAGCATCCTCATTCCGCTTCCCGATGGAAAGCAGATGATACCAAGGCTGACGGCTGACCGCGGGATTGAGCAGCTGATTGAGCCGGGCCAGGGAGGCGTCGTCGGAACGAACATCGAATTGAAGAACGCAATTCTCCGGCGCAGTGCAATGCACCGGAAAGCTCGCCGATCCCGTGAGCTGCGTGCCCTGGCTGAAGGCTGCGGAGAAGGATGTGACCTTTACCAGTTGGTCCGCGAGCAGAACCGAGGCCGAATCGATCAGCAGCGGCTCGGCGACACCTTGCAGTTCGGCCGTGGCCGTTCGCACTTGCATTTTGCCCAAGGGCGCAGGTGACGCGAATCCCATCCATGAGCCGACTGTGCCTACGTCCACCTGGGCGACACCGGCCAGCCCAATGCCGGGCGTTCCAATGCCAAACGCTTGCGCAACGTTCAGCAGGCGTCCCAGTTCCGCACCGCCGCTCACGTGCAAACTATAGTGGTCCGCGTCGATCTCTCCGCTGCCGGTGGCAGGCGAGGGCGCACCCAGCGGCATGGCGAAGGGCTTCACGACAAGCTGAAAGCCGGCCTGCGCAATCGGCGGCTGAACCTGGTGAGTCGTGCGCCTGTGTTTCGGAGCGGAGGCTTCGGGCGTGTTGCTGGGGACAGCGAACTGCACCTCTCCGATTTCCAGCACCTGTTTCAGAACGCCCGCCTGCAGCGCCAAGGCACGGGTGCTTCCACCGCCGGACCACTGCTGCGCGCCGCCCGGCGGCTTGCGGACCGAGAACACCGCTTCCGCCTCGCCGGTCGCGGTCAAGTCTGTTGGCAGATCTTTCTTGGCATGCCGGGCAAAAGCAACTAAGCCCGCGGCGGGAATATGCTCCCCGGCGATGTCCCAGTCATACCCTCCGCCTGGCCCCCAGCCTTGCGCATCTCCCCTTAGGCGCAGCAACCCAGGACCGACCGGCGATTCACAGCGGACGTCATACAGCGAGTCATTCACGGAGGAGTAGGTTCCCGTGCAATGGGTGCGCAATCGCAAAGCCTCGCCCAGGGCGATATCGTACCGTCGGAAATCGTCGACGCGCGCGTCCAAGGTGACCCCCAGCGCCGCCGGCGAGCCAGTCAGGATCGCACTCGCACGAACCTCTCCACGCCAACCGCGATCGCGTCCGTAGAAAAGTTTAGTCAGTTGCCCAAGCGGCCCGTCACTGACGGTCAGCTTCAGATAAATGGGCGTGTCGCGCAGGTTGGCGGCGCGCTGAAAGCGCCCGTCAAGCTTGAGCGTGCCGGTGTCGTTCATCGACACATCGGTGCGGACGGGGCGCGCTTCCACCCGGAAGCCCCACAAATTCTCTGATTCCAGCCACAACGCGAAATCGGCATCGGTGAAGGCGAAGGCTTTCTTCACGTCGCCCAGCTTGAAGTTGATACGTCCGCTCGATGCCTCAACGTAAGGAAAGCGCGGGCGCGCCTCGGGTCGCCTCTTGGCAGTGGGCGCTGAACTCGCCTGCGATGCCCGCTCCACAAGTTCCTCCAGGTTCCAGTGGCCATCGGCGCGGCGCACCAGGTTCAGGCTGGGGTTGTCAAGGTCCAGCGTGCCGATCTCCAGCCGACCCCGCCACAGCGATGTCAGACGGAGATAAACCGTGACGGTGTCAGCACGTAGCATGGGCTCTGCGCCGTAGCTCGGATCGTCGGCAACGACAAAGTTGTAGAGCACTACTCCGGGACGCGGGAGCAGCTTGAGCTCGATATTGGAGACGGTCACCTCGCGCCCCAGAGCGCGGCTAATGGCCCCGGCGACCCGTCCGCGATAGCGGTTCACATTGATGAACGGCGGCAACACCAGGGCCAGCAGAAGAAACAGCACGACCGCCCACATCATTCGCCGTGACCTACGGCGCAGCATCAGTGCACCACGTGGAACATTCGCGACCAGCGCGTGTGGTCGAAGAAGTGAATGACGATGTTGAACAGCCACGCAATGCGGTCACCGATGCCCTGGCGTTCGTACTCATCGCGCGGCGTCAGGAACGACCAGTAGATGAACATGGGGCGGCCGATCAGATTTTCCCGGGGAACTAAGCCCCAATAGCGGCTGTCCAGGCTGACGTCGCGGTTATCGCCCATGGCAAAGTAGTGTCCGGGTGGTACCACCAGATCGCCGTTCTGCACGTATGACGGCAGCGTAGCCCGCCACTCTGGCGTCAGCTGTTCGTACTCGCCGGGGGGCACGCTCGGAAAGTTATCCCGGTAGCCGTTGTAATCGCCCTGACGGACAACGTATGGCTCCTTTAGCGCTTCCCCGTTGCGGTAAACCACGCCGTCCTGCAGATGAATATGATCGCCTGGAACACCCATGACACGCTTGACCAGATACAGACCAGGCTGCGCTGGGGCGATAAAGACAAACACATCGCCATGTTGGGGATCGCGATACGGAATCAGCTTGCCGATCCATTTGGTCATCGGCGCCAGCAGAATCCGATCCACGAAGAGATGATCGCCGATCAGCAGCGTGTTCTCCATCGAACTCGATGGAATGGTGAAGGCCTGCAAAGTGAAGGTTATGATAAAAAGCCCTGTCACCAGGATGACGGCAATCGAGGCGATAAACTCGGGCGTGGTCTCCTTAGGCTTTTCCGGTTTCTCCGGCGGCTGCGGTTTCGCTGGCTCCGCCTTTACTGTCGCAACCTTCACTGGTTTCTTGGTCGTAGGCAAGATTTCCTATCCCTTGAGTTAGCAAGACATATGATTGGGTCGCAACCGGGCCGCGGTCTTATTGCGGAATCCGCAGCATCCGATGCCAGCGCAGGCCACTCAACATTTGCGTGACGCTTACCGTCAGATTCGAAAGTTTATCAGACGGCGGCCCGCCGGCCACTGCCGCCTCCGTTCGGTCAATCGACCAGTAGATCAGCAGGGGACGCCCTACGACGTTTTCCTGCGGCACGAAGCCCCAGTAGCGCGAGTCATAGCTGTCATCGCGATTGTCTCCCAGGACAAAATACGATCCCTGAGGCACGATGAGTTCGCCATCGTCCATCAGCCTCTGCGCCTGGAGAAACCACTTTGCCGAAATCCTGTCGCCATACAAGCCGCCGTCAGGAAAATTGTCGCGGAAGCGATCACGCCAGGCCCAATTGAACGTGGCATAGCCGTCGTCCTGGCGGACCCCATTGACATAAACATGTTTGTTGACCAGTCGCACGTGGTCTCCGGGAACAGCGACGACTCGCTTCACGAAATGCTGGTGCGGATTGACTGGATAACGAAAAACAATGATGTCCTGCCGTAGAATTGGGCGGTAGGGCAACAACCAGTTCCACAGGCCCGAATGCCCGTAGTGCGCCTTGTCCACCAGAAGGTAGTCGCCGATCAGCAGGGTCTTTTCCATCGACTCGGAGGGAATTTGGAATGCCTGCACGGCAAATGTGATCACGAACACCGCAATCACGATTGTGCCGGCGAACGACTGCACCGACTGCAGGCCTCGCCTGCTCTGCGCCGGGGTCACGGGCGGCTGCTTCTGAGAAATTGTCCTGAGTTGTTCTGGAGTATCCACTTCACTCATGACGGCTCGGAACTTTTCGCGCCCGCAGCGTGGCGGTCATCTGCGGAGCGGTCTTCTGACAATTGTAGACGTTCCCATGCCAGACGCGCGGCCCCCTGTTCGGCCGCTTTCTTCGTACTACCCTCGCTGCGGCAAACAAAAGCGCCCTCGCCCGCCGGCGACGCTGGAATATGCGCCTCCATGGTGAACATTTTGCGATGGTCGGGGCCTTCCTCTTTCACCATCACGTAACGGGCCTGCGGACGGCCGCTGGCGTGGATGGCCTCCTGTAGCGCCGACTTGTAGTCCATGACGGGAAGCTTCTCGCTGCCGTGCTGATGCACTTCGGCGAGCTCAGGCTCGAGGATGTCTCGCAGGATGAAGCGATGCGCCGCATCGAGGCCGGCATCGAGAAACAACGCCGCGATAATGGCCTCCAGGGCATTCACCAGCAGGGCGCTCTTGTTTCGCCCTCCGCTGCGCTCCTCGCCCCGGCCCAGCCGCAGATAGTCGCCGATCTTCAGCTCGCGGGCCGGGCGCAGCAAGCGGCGCGCGCTCACGATGTGGGCCCGCAACTTCGACAACTCGCCTTCCTGATATTCGGGAAACCGCCGAAACAGTTCCTGACTGATGACAAAAGACAACACCGCATCCCCCAGGAACTCCATCTGCTCATTGTCGAACTCCCTGGCGGGCAGACCGCCTGCCGAATGCTGCGACTCCAGCTCGCGGGCGTAAGACGCGTGGGTGAGGGCCTGATCAAGCAGAGCATGGTCGCGGAAGACGTGCTTCAGCGCTTCCTCCAGAGCATTCGTGTCATCGGCACTCGATTTCATGATTGTATGTCTCGTGGACCGGAGGCTCTTTCCAAACGGCTAATGCGGCGTGTTGGGCGAAGTCGGTACCGTCGATTGGCTCGGCTGCGCGCCGGGCGTCGTTGACGGAGCTGCGGCGTTGCCGTTCGGGGCCTGGGCGCTGATCAGCTTCTGTATGCGCTCCCGTTGCTGCTTGGCCAGGTTCTGGGCAGGAGTTCCATCCTTGGAATATTGCACCGCCTTGTTGGCAGAGTCCAGCGCCTGCGGATATTGCTTCAATTTGTCCTGTGCCACGGATAGCCGCAGATAGAGAACTGCTTCGGGGTTGCTCTTGCTAACGTCAACCGCCTTCTGCAGGTTCTGCTCCGCCGATGCGTAATCACTCTTGTTCATGTCAACCATGCCTAGCGTGTCATAAGCCATGGTCAGGATGCTGTGTTTGGCGGCCTCAACCTTCGCCGGATCGGCATTGGCTGGAACCAGGAGTCCGGTGTCAACATTGTCGATGGCTGCCTGCGCGTCCTTGGCGGCTTCAGCCAGGCGCTGTTCACGGTCAAGGTCGGTGTCGTGGATTGACTCAGCCAGCGCCGAAGCCACTTGCACCAGCGGTACCGGATTCGTCGGGTCGGCGGCAATTGCCAGACGCCCAGTGATGATGACCTTTTCCGTATCGTTGGCCTGTGCGAAGAGATTCATGGCGCGCTGGTACAACGATGCCCGCAGCTCGCTGTTAGGATACTTCGCGGCAAAGTCGTCGGCGGCAGCTTCCAGCTGGGCCGGATCGGTCTTGGCGAAAGCATCCTGATAGGCCTTCAGCTCTTCCTGGGACTTCGCTTGCAGGACCCGATGGCTGCCGCTCGCCGGCGGAGCTTGGGCATTGCCGGGCGTCTGGTTCGGCGCAGTGCTTTGTGCCGAGGGAGTCGCGCTCTGTGCCGGTGCCTGCCCAGATGTCTGGGCTAACGACGCTATTGCGGCCAGAAGCACAACCACTACGATTGCTGTTGATCTCATGAGTTTTCCTTTCTGCTCGAAGCCGGGGCGCCGCTTCGCAGTGCTGGGCCTATTGGTCCTGGTGTTTGTCCGTTGGAGGTTCGTAGGGCTGCTGGAGTCCGCGTTCGGCAGTGCTCTTGGCATCAGCCGGCACGTCACTGGTTGCAAGTGCCGCTTTGTACTGCACCACAGCGCTATCACGTTCCCCCTGCAAGTCCAAAATACGCCCCAGATAGATATGGGACCACGCAACTACATGCGGATCTTTCCCCGTCTCCAGTGCCTTCTGGAAATCGGTCTGCGCGCCCTGCATATCGCCGCTGAAGCTGGCCACTTTGGCCAACACGAAGTAGGCGCGAGATGGGTCTTCGTTGGCCTGAAGGCTCGCTTGCGCCAGTTTTCCAGCCTCTGCCGGGTTGCCGCTGGCCAAAGCGCGCTCCGCCAAATCGATTTTCTCTTGGGATACATGTTTCGAGGCCTGCATCACCTCGGGCTCCGATTTCGTCGCAAAGGTAATTTCGCTGGCCTGCTTCTTCTCATGCGCCACGTCCATGTTGTGCAGCCAGTCGGGAAACGCGTTTTGCAATCCCGTGCCGCCCTTTTCGAAGTCGTGCAACTGCTCATAGAAATACCCGGTCAGGACAAATCCTTCTGCCTCGTCCCGTTCCACCAACGCCAGACGCGCCTTCTCCGGCAGTTTAGGGTCAACCGGCGTGCGCGCCTCGATGGCTCGAACCAGGCATTCGATGGCTAATAGGCCCATGTCTGTTTTGTAATCTTCCGACATGGGCGCAGTTTGTACCGCCTGTAAGATCGGCTTCAGCCGATCGAGTGATGTAGCGCGCTTCGCGATCATCGGATCCAGCACAAAGTGCAGATACGTATGCCGGAGCGCCTCCATATGGATGTCATCCCCTAACGGCGAAACCACAACGAAATAATAGTCCTGCAAATAGTTGCGGGAGTTCACCTGCCCAGGCGCGATCATTGGCTCCAGGTAAACGTTGAAGCTGCGTCCCGCATACCCGGACATCGGCATCCGCAGGTAACGGTCAGTGGAGTTGATCATTTCGGCGACCGGCCCATGGTATCGATCGATCAATCCCAGATATTGCGGCTGGTGTTTCAGCCAGATCGAGTGCAGCTTGGCCGCCGCATAGTACTCCTTCAAAACCGGAACAAACCCCAGAACGTAAGCCGCATCCGGTGGCAGGTCCGCTTCCCTGAGCTTGGGGCTGAACTCGGGAGGCGGCCCGAGGTTGAGCGCAAGGGATACGTACTGCGCGAGATCGTGGGCCGCATCGCCCTGGCGATGGTCCTGATACGAACGGCACATTTCTTTGGCTGCGGCGAATACGGCGGAAGATTTGCTGGCCTCGACCAGATCGGCGCGCACCTCGGTGCGAATTGGCGACGACGCTTGCAACTCCTGGTCGTAACCACAGACGTTCATCCCAGCGACGACGCTGAACAGCGTCTCGCTCACGTCGAGCGTAGCCCGCACCTGCGTCGCGGCTGCAGAACTCAGCGACGCGATCAGGGCAGTCAGAACAGCAATCCGAAGAGATGCGCTCAGCAAGGCCTCCTGGTGGCCGATAGCTTGGCCTTTAGCTCTTAGCTCCAGCAACTGCACGGAAAGCATCCGAACGCCGGCTAAGTATCGAGGCAATAGCAACTGCAAGGACAGGGATCAATGGCTCCAGTTTACGAGGTCATTGGGGAGCGCGCAAACCAGATAGCCCAGGTCGTTGGCCGGCTGCGGAAATCATGTTCTACCCCTGAACCTGCACCTTGGAGAAGGTGAGAATAACGCGGCTGGAGGTCGGCTGACCGAAGGCGGTTGCCGGATTAAACGTAGTGAAGATCAGCATGTTCTTCAGTTGTGGAAGAATCGCTTGCGCGTCCTCCGGAGCGGAAAGTACGCGGTAATCCAGCACGCGGCCATCGGGGCCAACGTAGGCTTCCACTACCAGAGAATCCGTATTCGCCACGCCCATCGACAACTCGAACGGAGTTGACTTCAGTTCGGCCGGAGTGTACAGCATGGTGGGCACGTCATTGGAGGCGCGTACTTGTGCCGGATAAAGAAAGCTGATCAGCACTCCAAAGATAATTAGGGTGGTAACCAGGCCGAACGTGGCCGGGACCATGGTGGCGTTGAAGGCATTTTCCCACCTCACCCGTAGCCTTTCCCAGCGCGAACGCCCGGAGTTGGCGAGTTCCTGCGAAAGCGCCACCCGCAGCTTCAAGGCGAGGTCCGGCGGAGCTGGCTGCCTGCCCAACGCGCCAACCAGAGACTGCGTGCGTTGAACCGAGACAAAGCGCGCGGCACATTCCACGCAGGCGCGCAGGTGTTCATCCATCTGGGCCATCTGACTGCGCGTCACAGCGCCGTCCAGGTAAGACGAAATGAGCCTCTTCGCAACTGAGCACGTCATGGTAGAACCTCAACCTCGCGGCCACCAACCGGACCGCTACGCCGTCTGTTCTCACGGCTCTCGCCCGCTTCCATTCCGAACGCCGGCAAATGTCTCTCCAGGCGTTTGCGTAATGCCTCACGCCCGCGAACCAGCCTGGACTTCACCGTCCCCATCGAGATCTGCATCACCTCGGCAATTTGCTCGTAGGAAAGTTCCTCGACGTCGCGCAGGATCACGGTCGTGCGATACGGTTCGGGCAAGGCCCTCAGCTCCGTTTCCACCCGCTCCCGCAATTCGTCCTCGAAGACGTTCTGCAACGGCGATTTGCCTTCGTCCACCAGCGTGTCTTTCATGGCGGACAGGCGGCTCCCTTCTTCGCGCTCGGAATCAGCCTCAATCGAGGTCTCGCGAAACTTATGACGAAACCACCAGCGCCGGCGGTTCGAAGCCTCATGTAAGGCGATGCGGTAGATCCACGTCTTCAAGCTGGAATCGGCATTGAAGCTCTTGATTCCGCGAAAAACTTTGAGGAAGACTTCCTGGGTGGTATCGGCGGCGTCGGAAGGGTCTTCGAGGACCCGGTAAACCAGACTGTAAACGGGCTGGTTGTAATGTGCGATGAGCCAGGAAAAAGCCGCTTCCGATCCGGCCTTTAGTTCGGCCACAACGGAGGCTTCTTCGGTGCGGAATCCAATCGCACTTGCCAGGTCACTCAATGTTGTTGCTCCCGCCACGGGCGGCACCTCAATGATAAATACTTTCGCGACCTGCAACAACCAACTACGACACCACTCGACGCGTTAACACTGCGACTCGTCCCGTTCCAGAGACACGTCGCTCAGGACATGCGCCCACGGCGTCGTCCAGCACAGGACTACTTGGGTTAGACCCCATGCAGAGACGGAAAGTTCCCGGGAAGTCGGCGAGGGGGATACACCTAGGTGCCAGAGATGCCGCTACTGCTGTTTCGTGACAGGTGCCGAACTACCGCCCGCGGGACCCTGCCCAGAACCTGAGCTGTCAGTACTCTTGGTCGAGGGGTTCGGCTTCTTCTTGTGACTGGCCGACGTCTTCGCTGGCGCAGTGTCGTCGACGATCACTTTCTTGGGAGGACTGGATGCCGCCGACTGCTGCTTCAGCGTACGGACCTGCGTCCTCAGCTGATTCAACTCCGACTGAGTCGAAGCCGTAAGTTTTTCCAATTCGTCGCCCAGATCGCGCCGCACGGAGTCAATCACCCCAAGCTGCCGCGCCAGCGAATCGTAATCGCTCCGCGGACCGAACGCCCCCGCCGATTCGGTCAACGACGCGAACACGTCATAAAGAGCACTGAGATTGCGATACAGCTTGAACTCCGCACTCACGTCCAGCGGGGCGGCCCGGACATTGGCGATCAGGGCCGGCAAAGCCGTGGTCAGGTTTCGCTGGACGGAGTCGGCATTGGCTTGCGCCTGCTGCTTGGAACTGCTGTCCGCCTTCCACTTCTCGATGCGCATGTGTCCAAGATCGAGATTTGACTGCGCTGCCGCCGCCTGCAGGCGATCCAAATCCGCGAAGATCGGTGCGGTTGACGCACTGCTGGCGGCCGCGCTGCTGGGTGCAAGCGCAGGCGCGGTGGCCGGCTGTCCCACTGACATTGAACTTAGAGAAAACAGAAATAATAGATTTCGAGCGGTTCTCATCGTGTTCCTCAGAAAACGTTGCGAGCGCATGAGCAACAGACGAGGTGGACCTATAGTTTAACCTGAAATCCACAGATTCGTTGGATGCAATGCCTTACCAACCTCCGGTAAACCGACCGCGGATTCGGAAGCGCTTCAGTGGTTGTCTGTATAATCTTGGATTTGCACACGTCATCCTAGGAGGCCTGCTTGCAACAGGCGGAGATTGGCATTATCGGCGGCAGCGGATTGTATTCCATGCCGGGATTCAGCGACGTCCATGAAGTGTCGCTGGAGACCCCATTTGGCGCGCCTTCCGATCCCTATGTGCTTGGGACCCTCGCAGGTCGCAAGGTCGCCTTTCTGTCGCGTCATGGCCGCGGGCATCGTTTCATGCCAACCGAGATCAACTATCGCGCCAACATTCACGGCTTCAAACAGCTTGGCGTGGAGCGAGTGCTTTCGCTCTCAGCTGTCGGCTCGCTGAAGGAAGAGCATCACCCGCTCGACTTCGTCATTCCCAATCAGTTTGTCGATCGGACGCGCCATCGCGTCGACACCTTCTTTGGCGATGGCTTGGTCGTCCATATCGGCTTTGGCGAGCCCATCTGCGGCGAAGTGGCAAATGTTGCTGTCGAAGCCTGCCGGCGCGCCGGCGTCAACGTCAAATCCGGTGGCACCTACCTCAACATGGAAGGTCCACAGTTTTCCACCAAGGCGGAATCCAATCTGTACCGCAGCTGGGGCCTGGACGTCATCGGGATGACCAACCTTACCGAGGCACGGCTGGCGCGCGAAGCGGAACTCTGTTATGCCACGGTAGCAATGGTCACCGACTACGATTGCTGGCACGAGACGCACGATGCCGTATCTGTTGACCAGATTGTTGCCGTGCTGCTCAAGAACGCCGAGCATGCATGCAGTGTGGTTCGCGAGGCAGTTGCCGCGATGCCGAAGACGCCCGGATGCAAGTGCGGCTCAGCGCTGAAGAATGCCATCCTCACGCAGAAGAACACGGTGCCGGCAGCCACTCTCGATCGGCTGCGCCTGCTGGTTGGTAAGTACTTCGATTCCGAGCAGAAAGCGGGAACATAGCTCTTGTCCATTTTGGTCGTTGGTTCGGTTGCATTCGATACCCTGAAAACCCCTTACGGCGAGCGCCAAAAAATTCTGGGCGGCGCCGCTACTTACTTTTCGCTTTCGGCCAGCTATTTTGCTGGCGTGCGCGTGGTGGCCGTCGTGGGCGAGGACTTCACGCCTGAAAACGAAGCCGTGATGAATAAGCGCGGCGTCGACACTCGCGGCATCCAGCACGCGAAAGGGAAGACTTTCCACTGGACGGGCGAGTACGGCGAGAACCTCAACGAGGCGAAAACACTCAGCACCGAGCTCAACGTCTTCGAGGCTTTCGAGCCGTCGATTCCGGCGGAGTATCACAACTCCGATTTCCTTTTCCTCGCCAATATTGACCCCGTGTTGCAAACCCGCGTCCGCGACGCGATGCAGAATGTACAGCTGGTCGGCGGCGATACGATGAACTATTGGATTAGCGGCCATCGGCAGAACTTGGACAAGATGCTGAAGCGCGTCGACGTGCTGCTGATCAATGATGGCGAAGCCAAGATGCTGGCCGGCGACAACAGCTTGCCGCGTGCTGCTCGTAAAGTCATGGAAATGGGCCCGCGCGCCCTCGTCATCAAGCATGGCGAGTACGGCGCGACCATCTTCTTCCGCGACGGCGAGTTTGCCGGGGGACATCATCCCTTCCGCGCTCCCGCCATGCCGCTGGACGAGGTACGCGATCCCACCGGCGCCGGCGACAGCTTCGCCGGTGGCTTCATGGGATACATCGCGTCACAAGGCGAGGTCAATCGCCGGGTGCTGAAACATGCCATGTTTTACGGCGGCGTCATGGGATCGTTCGCCGTCGAACGCTTCGGTACGGAACGGTTGCAATCGCTCACTCGCGACGAAATCGACGACCGCTTCAACATCTTTCGCGAGCTGACGCATTTGGACTGAGAGGCGATGGGCTTTTGTGAAGCGCGCTGATAGGGCCGTTTTCCAGCAGCGATTCCGGCAGCAGCGCGCAGAGAGCCGCTTTGCCATGCTGCTCGCGGTGCTGTCCGTTGCGGCACTGCTCTATTACTACGCTCATCAGCAACTTCTGCTTTACGGCGACGCCGTCGCCCATCTGAACATCGCGCGACGCGTTGTCGACAATCGCCATCCACTCGAATTCTATGGCCAGCTTGGCACCGTATGGCTTCCGCTGCAGCACATTGCCATGCTCCCGTTCGTCTGGGTGAATACGCTCTGGCGGAGCGGCATTGCCGGCGCGATCCCTGGCATGGTTGCCTTCGTCCTCGGGACGCTCGGCATCTTCCGGTTGGTAAGTGCTCGCGCCGGGGTGTTCCCTGGGTACTTTGCCGCTGCCATCTATGCGCTCAACCCCAATCTGCTCTATATGCAGACCACGGCGATGAACGAGCCCATCTTTCTGGCCTTCTTCATCTGGGCGCTGGTTTATCTTGACGAGTTTCTTCGCGCTACGGCTTCGAAAGTCAACGACTCCGTGGCTTCGGCTGAAATGAAGCCGCGGCGCGCTCTCGAATACTGCGGCATTGTTATGGCCGGAGGAGCCTTCACCCGCTACGACGGGTGGTTTGCTGCGGCCATCTTCGGCGTCATCTTGACATGGGCGTTCCTCGGCTGGCGCCGGCGCATAACCGATCCGCGTCTTCGTAGAGCAGCCACCAAGTCGTTTCTGGAAGTCCTGCTGCTCAACGCTCTGGTGCCCGTCTACTGGCTGATTTACACCTGGGCTGTTTCCGGAAATGCTCTCGACTTCGCTACCGGCCCGTACTCGGCGAAAGCCATCGCTCTGCGATCCACCGCCCAAGGAACGCCGCCCTATCCCGGGCAGCATGACGTCGTCACCGCCGCTCTTTACTTTCTGAAGGCCGCTCAACTCAATATGGGAGCGCCGCTATGGGGCCTCGTGCTGCTGGCGCTGACTTTACTCGGCACAGCCCTCGCCGTGTGGCGCTTTCGGCGCTATGGGATTCTTCTGCTGCTGTGGCTGCCGCTGGCTTTCTATGGTCTGTCGATCGCTTATGGCAGCGTACCAATCTACATTCCAGTCTGGTATCCGTTTTCGTATTACAACGTGCGTTACGGATTAGAGCTGCTGCCGGTGTTCGCGGCCTTCCTCGCCATTCTGGCTGGCTATGCTGCTGAGAAATCGAACACCACGCCTGTGCGAGTCGCTGGATGGGCCGCGTTGATCGCATTGGTTGGCGCGAGCTATGTTTCCGCGTATGCCGGTTCGCCCATTACGTTGCGCGAAGCCAGCGTCAACTCGCGGGGCCGTATAGCACTGGAACAAGGGCTGGCCAATGTGCTGGCCCAGATGCCGTCGTCTGCAACGCTGCTGATGTACGAAGCCGAGCACGCCGGAGCGCTTCGGCTGGCAGGCATTCCGCTGCGTCATGTTATCTCTGAGGCGGAGCATCCCGACTGGGAATGGGCGCAGGTTGACCCGGCCCACCATGCCGACTATGTCATAGCCTGCCAGGGCGATCCGGTTTGGACGGCGGTGCGACACCATCGCGCGGAGTTTACCCAAGTGTTCTCGATCACCGCGCCCGGCCAATCGAACTGCATGGTTTACAAACCAAAGGCCGCGGGCGGTTCAGAATCCATTCAATAAACCTGTGCCTTCGAATGCAGCCCAATATCCCGCTCCGCCTTTGCTACAATCCGCGCAGCGCGACCTGATATGGCTAGCATCCCATTCGTAAAGGCGACGGCCTGTGGCAACGACTTTCTGATCATCGATTTCGCCCACGCCCCCAGTGATATTCATTCGTTCACTCGGCGCATTTGCGATCGCCACAACGGCGTAGGCGCCGATGGTGTGGAGTGGGTGCTGCCCGCCAAGGACGCCGACCTGCGCGTTCGCCTGCTGAACTCCGATGGATCGGAGGCAGAGATCTCGGGCAATGGTACGCGCTGTGTTGCGGCATGGTATTGCGCGGAAAATCATCGCAGCTCGGTGGTGATCCGCACCGGCGCTGGCCTCAAAACCTGCGAGCTCAAGGCGCATGATGGAAATGATTTTGAGTTCCGCAGCTCCATGGGCGCGCCCGAGGTTGGCGACGAATTTCCCATCAAGTTCACCTATGGGGAAATCTCGGGCACGCCGGTTTCAATGGGCAATCCACACTACGTTGTGTTTGTTCCGCAATTCGAGTTGGGTTGGCAGGCCGTGGCTGAGCAGATCTCCAGGCATCACGACTTCAAGCACGGAATGAACGTCGAGTTGGTGAAGGTTCTGGACCCAGGCGAGATCGAGGTCCGCTTCTGCGAACGTGGTGTGGGCGAGACCATGTCGTCCGGCACAGGGTCATGCGCTGCCGCCGTCGCCTCGATTTACTCTGGCAAGGCGAAGTCGCCCGTGCGAGTTCTCGCTCCCGGCGGTATGCAAACCGTGGAATGGAACGATGAAGTGTTTCTGACTGGGCCCGCAACCTTGCTCTGTCGCGGCGAGGTTTTCATTTAAGATTAGCGCTCCACATGACTCAAACCGGCCAATCCCATCGCGTCCTTCCGCCTGCCCTGAAGTCCGGCGATACAGTGGGCATCATCGCTCCGGCCAGCGGGTTCCGTCGCGATGATCTGGAAGCAGGTTGCGCCGAATTGCTACGACTGGGATTGCGACCGTTCTATCTGCCTTCGATCTTTGAGCGCCAACTATACTTCGCTGGATCCGTGCAGCGTCGCGTAGACGAGTTGCACGAGATGTTCTCGCGGCCTGAGGTGAAAGCGATTTTTTGCGCCCGCGGAGGTTATGGTTGCAATTACCTGCTACCGCATCTCGATCTGGAGTTAATCCGCGCGAACCCCAAGATATTCGCCGGCTGCAGCGACGTGACCACGCTTCTCACTTACCTCTGCGATGCGGCAGCACTGGTGACCTTCCACGCGCCCATGGTTGCAGGCGACCTGGCTCGGCCCGGCGGTTTTGACGAGGCGAGTTGGCTCAAGGCGCTTTCCTCGGGAGAAGCCTGTCAGCGAGAGTTCAGCGCCGAGGAGGTACAGCCTCTGGCGGAAGGAACCGCGGCGGGTGTGCTCTACGGCGGCTGTTTATCGCTGTTGTGCGCGTCGCTCGGAACGCCCTATGAGATTCGCACCCGAGGCACTATCCTCTTTCTTGAAGATCGGGCTGAGCGGCCATATCGCATCGATCGCATGTTGATGCAGTTGAAACTGGCAGGCAAGTTTGAGGGCGTGCAGGGAATCGTGTTCGGCGAGATGATCGACTGTGGCGAGCCCGGCGCCCTGGATTACACGCTGCAGAACGTCGTGATGAGCATTCTGGCCGAGCTGCAGATTCCGATAGCGTTTGGGCTAAAGTCCGGCCATGTCTCCAGCGGGAGCATCACGTTACCTTTCGGGGTGCGGGCAAAGCTCACGGTTGGAGAGGCTGTTGGGCTGAGGTATGAGTCGCCAGTGCAGGGCGAGCGTCATCTTGACCGAGGACTTTAGTCGGAGCGGCGGGATCTGCGTTTCGACACGTATTCAATGAAGCCAAAACATGTCCACCTGATCGGCATTTGTGGCACCGCGATGGCGTCGCTTGCGGGGATGCTTAAGCAGCGCGGTCTTCAGGTTACTGGCTCTGACGCTGCGGCATATCCCCCAATGTCAGACTTTCTGGCCTCGCTCGGTATTTCCATCTTGCAGCCTTTCAGCCAGGCTAACCTGCAGGCGCGGCCTGACTTGGTTGTCGTGGGCAATGCTATTTCGCGAGGTAACGTCGAGTTGGAATTTGTCCTCGACCAGCGCATTCCCTTCCAGTCCTTGCCGCGGGTCCTGCACGATGAGTTCCTGTTAGACAAGGAGCGTTTGGTCGTTGCCGGGACGCACGGTAAGACGACAACCTCGTCCATGTTGGCGTGGATCTTTCAGCACACCGGACGCGCCCCCAGCTTCCTGATTGGGGGAATCCCCGAAAACTTCGGCAGTTCGTTCGCCCTGGGATCAGGACATGACTTTATTCTGGAGGGCGACGAATACGACACTGCATTCTTCGACAAAGGACCGAAGTTCCTCCACTATTTTCCCGACGCGGTGATTCTTACCTCGGTTGAGTTCGATCACGCCGACATATACAAGAACCTCGACGAAGTGAAGACGGCATTCAAGCGCCTGGTCAACCTGGTCCCGCGCCGTGGACTGCTGGTCGCGTGGGATGGTCACTCTAACGTTGACGAGTGCGTGAGCCGCGCCTTTTGCCGGGTTGAACGTTACGGCTTCGCTGAAAGTTCCGGCTGGCGAATCACCGACGTCGAGCATTTGCCGGCCGTAACTCGCTGGAGCGTGCTGCGCGACGGCAAGATTTGGGCCGGATTCGAGTTTCCTCTGGCGGGCGAATACAACGTCTTGAACGCGACCGCTGCGGCGGCTATGGCAGCCAATTACGGGATTGGCAGCGATGCCATTGCGGAGGCGCTGCGAGAATTCCGGAGCGTGAAGCGGCGCCTGGAGGTGAAGGCCGAGGTTAACGGCATCACCATCATCGACGACTTTGCCCATCATCCCACGGCGATCGCCCAGACGCTGAAGGCGCTGCGCGCGCGCTATGCGGGGCGGCGTCTTTGGGCAATCCTGGAGCCACGCTCCAACACGCTTCGGCGCAAGGTATTTCAACAGGAACTTGCGCAGAGTCTTTCGCTGGCCGAGGAGATTATCCTGGCCGATGTTTTCAGGTCGGAGGCCATTCCTGAGCACGAGCGACTCGACCCAACTGCGGTCGTGGCGGATTTGAGTGCCAGTGGCAAGCGGGCGCGGCTGCTGAGCAATGCGGATGTGATCGTGGAAACCATCGCGCCCGAGTTGCGCTCCGGCGACGTTGTCGCGATTCTTTCCAACGGCGGTTTCGGCGGCATCTATGAAAAGCTGCCGGCGAAACTCAAGTTACTGCATGAGGTCGGGACGACCGCGTGAGGCGCCTTCGAACAGCAGTTCTGGCAGGTTCGTTGGCCGCGGCCTTTTCCACATTTGCGGCCGCCGCTTTCGCTGCGACCCCAGTCACTTGCGCTTCGCCGGCCAGCGTCCAGCCGGAGCCGACCGAATACTTCGTCTCACTGGCCGATCCAGCCAAGCATCTGGCTCACGTGAGCATCCGTCTGCGAGGGGGCGATGGCGTCCGCACGCTGGAGATGCCAGTCTGGAACGCCCTCTACCAGGTACGCAACTTCGCTGCCAACATTGAAGATGTGCGGGCGCAGGATGCCTCGGGTGCGCCTGCCACGGTATTCCACCGGAAAACCAGCGAGTGGGAAATCACCGCGCCGTCAGGGTGCGTTGTGGTCAGCTATGACATTCACCTCGACTCACCGGGCCCGTTCGGCAGCACGCTGAACCCCGACCACGGCTTCTTTAACTGGGCGATGGTGCTGATGTACTCGCCAGCCTTGCGCGCGCAACCGGTCAGCATTCGCCTGTTGGATACTCCCGCAACGTGGGAGCTTCGCGATTTGCACATTCTCGGCTCAGCTGCGGCGGGTAAGGTAGATCAGGCGATTGGAATTGCTCGCAACTATGATGAGTTAGTGGACAGTCCGGCAGAGGTCGGCATCTTCCAGCAGGCGGCATTTCAGCAGGACGGAGCAACCTACCACGTTGTGGTAGACGGCAATTCGGCTGACTATGACATGGCGAAGCTTGATGGAGTTCTGGCCAAAATCACCCATGCCGCAGTGGACTGGATGCAGGACCGTCCCTATGAGGAGTACACCTTTCTCTACCATTTTCCTCGTGGGTACGGCGGAGGCGGCATGGAACATGCTTACGGCACGGCGATCGACTTGAGCGCCGACCGCTTGCGCAATGGTCTAATGCCCGTGGCCAGCGTCAGCGCCCACGAGTTTTTTCATCTGTGGAACGTGAAACGCATTCGCCCGCAGTCGCTGGAGCCCATCGATTATCAGGGCGAACAGGACACGCGTGCGCTGTGGTTCAGCGAAGGCGTCACCAGCACGGTCAGCGACATGCTGCTGGCGCGCTCCGGGTTTTTCGATGAAGCGGAGTATCTCAAGCGTATTTCCGAGGAGATCACCGAGCTCCAGAGCCGGCCGGCACGTCAATGGCAGTCGGCGGATGAATCGAGCCTCGACGCCTGGTTTGAAGGTATGGCGTTTTACCGCTCGCCAGAGCGGAGCATCAGCTACTACAACAAAGGTGAAATTCTCGGCATTCTGCTAGACCTGCGCATTCGCCAGTTCACCAATGGCGCTAAGTCCCTGCGCGACTTGTTTCAGTGGATGAACCAGCATTACGCGAAAGAGCATCGCTTCTTCCCCGATTCCGATGGAGTGGAACAGGCTGCGGAGACCGTCGCCGGCCAGGATTTCTCTGATTTCTTCCGCGACTACGTCGCCGGTGTGAAGGAGATTCCGTACGACGACTTTTTTCAGTTTGCCGGACTGCACGTTGCTGTGAACACAACTCAGGATGCGATCGCCGGTTTCACGACCAGAGCGAACCTGGGCGGCCAGCGGGAAGTAGTCCAGGTTGATGGAAACAGCGATGCGCAACGGCTTGGCATCCTGGCCGGAGATCGGGTGATCGCGGTCAACGGTAAGCCTGCCGATGCCAACCTCGATCAGGAGCTATCGCGACTTCAGCCTGGAACGGCCATTCATCTTGAGTTGGAGAACCGGCGCGGGAAGAGGCAAGTGGAGATTCGCCTGGGCGCCCGCGAAGGGCACTCCTACGAGTTGCAAGACCTCGTGACGGTAACGCCTGAGCAGCGGGCACACCGCACGGCGTGGATCCACGGCGACGACGAGGCTGGGGGCGCTCATTGATTCGAGCGGTCGCGCTATTGTGCTTCTGGGGGATCTCCATACTGCTAGTCGGGCCGCCGCTGGTGTTTTATGCAGCGCTCACCGGCAACGTAAACGCCCTTTACTCCATCGCGACCAGGCTGGGAAGGTTAGGCGTACTGCTGGTCGGCGTGAAGATTCAGATTCGCGGCCTCGAGCACCTGCAACCGGGCCGCAATTACATTTTCATGTCGAACCACGTGTCCAATCTCGATCCGCCGATTCTGATACCCAGTATTCCGGGCCGTTGCTCAGTGCTGGTGAAGAAGGAGCTGTTTCGCGTTCCCGTGTTCGGCACGGGCATGCGGTTGGGGCACCTTGTGCCCGTGGACCGTGGTGATCAGGAGGCCGCGATCAAGAGCGTTCAGGCGGCAATCAAGGTGCTGAGAGAGGGATTGCACATGGTTATCTTTCCTGAAGGCACTCGTTCCTGCGATGGGCGTCTGCTTCCATTCAAGAAGGGACCGTTCTATCTGGCCATGGAAGCGGGCATGCCAGTTGTACCTGTCACCATGTTGGGAACTTATGAGAGTTGGCCGAAGACGCGGTTTGCGTTGCGGCCTGGAACAGCCACGTTGGTGTTTCATCCGCCCATCGATCCGCGCGACTACAAGGATCGCGAAGCGCTCATGAAGGCAGTCCGAACCATGATTGCCAGCGCTCTGCCACCCGAGCGCCAATAAGACTCTCTCTCACAAACTAGATACGGAGTGAAACGGCGCGAGGTGCTTTTCCGTGCGGTCCGTAATCTCCGTGGTGAAATCGTCGCAACGAACGTGCGCCTACTTCCTTTCCATTAACCTTGCCGTCAACACCGCGCCATCGCGGTCGTCGTGCAGCTTGATGGGAAAGATGAGCACGTTCCAGGCCCAGTGTGGACTTTTCTGAGGCAGGTGCGATGTGCCGCGAAAGCCGCGGCGATCGATGTAAGTTTCACGGGTGTCGACAACGGTCCGAATGATCTCGCGCCACTCGTCGCCCAGCTGCGGAAACTGCTCGAACAGGTTCTTGCCGGCGAACCAGGCGCGTTTGTGACCGTTCATGGTGGCGAAGTAGTCGTTGACAAACAGCCAATTGCCGTCGTGATCGAGGACTTCCAGTACGATGTCGTCGCCCATCGCCATTGAGATACGGGAGTAGTAAAAGTCGCGAGCATCCACCACCACCGGACGCCCGCGCTTCTTGGCCTCGAATGACCGCAGCGCGTTCACCAGGTCGTCAACCGAGCTGTATCCCTTCAGCAAGTGCATATCGGCGATGCCGCCGAACTTCCGCTCCAACGTCGCCGACAGAATGATGATCGGCACCTGCGGACGCTTTCGGCGCAAGGTCTCGGCTACGTCGGTGCCGAACTTGCCGGCGCCCAAATGGTAGTCAAGCACGGCAATGTCGATTGCTGCCAATTTGGATTCCGCCTCCTCGGTAGAACTTGAGGTCACGACGCGATAGCCCTTCTGCCGCAGGATCGCGGAGCGTAATACCAGGTTCTCCTCGCGATCGTCGAGCAGCAAGATGCGGATAGGATTCGCGTGGACGGCTTGCGGACCAAGCTCCGACCCGGGCCCCAGATTAGAGACATCTTCGCTCATTAGGCAATTAGAAGCGTCTGGATTGGATTACGTAACTAAATTTCAGCGGACCGCTGACAATTTTCCCGACGATGGGGACGCTGAGCCGGCCTGTCAGTCTTCTTCCTTTGTTGGCCGCGCATCGGTTGGCTGTCTGGCGGTCAAGTTGCGTACCGCCTTGGCCAGTTCTGGCAGCTTATTGAAGATGCCGACGGCGCGCAACCATTGTTTGTGGTCAAAGGCTGGCGAACCGCTCACCATGCTTCCCGGAGGGATGTCCCCGTGGGTGCCGCTTTGCGCGGTAACAATCACGCCATCGCCAACGTTGCAATGTCCGGCAACGCCGACCTGTCCGGCAAGGATGACGTTGTTGCCGACCACGGTCGAGCCGGCTAGACCAACCTGAGCGCACAACAGGGTGTTCTCGCCGACAACGGAACCATGACCGACCTGCACCAAGTTGTCGACCTTGGCGCCGCGCGCGATACGGGTCTCGCCCACGCTGGCGCGGTCGATGCAGGAGTTCGCCTGCACCTCGACGCTGTCCCCCAGCACCGCTGGGCCGGATTGTGTGATCTTCTCCCAGTGCTGGCCGTCGCGTGCAAAGCCAAAGCCGTCGCAGCCGATGATGACTCCGTTCTGAAGAATGACGTCGTCGCCCAGCCGGCAGTATTCCCGGACCACGGCGTGAGCATGCGCGAAGAAGTTCCTGCCAATTTTCGCTCCGCGGTAGATCACGACATGCGGGAGCAGGACCGCGCCATCGCCGATTTCAACGTCATCGTCAATCACTACATAGGCGGAGATATGGGCGTTGGCGCCGATTCTCGCGGTCGGTGCGACGACCGCGGTAGGATGCACGCCAGCTCCATATTGCGGAGCTTTGTAAAACAAATTAACTGCCCGCGTAAAGGCCAGGTACGGATTCTTGCTGCGCAACATGCCAGTCGGGATAGTAGGGAAGTCCTCGGAGACGATCACGGCCGAGGCGGCCGTAGTCTTCGCGGCAGCCGCGTACTTGGAATTGGCGACGAAGCTGATCTGTCCGGCCGCAGCTTCCTCGATTCCGGCAACACCAGTGATTTCGGTTTCCGGATTCCCGTTTTCCAGCGTGGCGTCCAGCGCGAACGCGATATCGGAAAGTTTCATGATTGCCGTATCCCGAAACTTAGCAAGATTGCAACTTAAGCTGCCAATCTCACGTGAACATTGGCACCTGACGGGTGTCCTCTGGGCGCCTCCCGCGCCGCCCGGACTTCTTGTCGCCGATCACGCCGATGACAGTCATCTCCGCCAGCGCCGAACGAGGCACAAAGATCCGCTGGGTATTGGAATGCGCGTCGGGAGGGATAATCGAAAAACCGTCGCTGCCTTCCTGTAGCAGGTCGTTGGGCATCATGCCTTCGATAATTTCGTTATCGCGAAAGCGCAGACGCATCCACAAGCCTTCCATACGCGGCCGCGAGGTAAAGGTCTTGCGCGTGAGGGACTCCGAGTCGCCAAACTCGCGTACAAAATAGATGCCCTTCACATCGTGGAGGTCGATGGCAACCACGTTGCCCGCAGTATTCATCAGTTCCAGCTTGCCATCGGAGATGAAGGTCGCGGCCACGTAGCCATGCACACTATCGCGGTCCATCTTGCGAACAATGACTTTCTTGTGCGTTGTGGCCATAGCTGCGCGAGTCGAGCGGCTGCACCTGCCCGATTGTCGCACTTTTGCTGGAAATGTGCTTCTTTCCACCTACGGTGTAGCCAAATTGTCAACCATATGTTATTGTTCGCTTTGCAGCGATCGAGGTGCAAACCTCATGTAAGTGCTGTGATGAGAGCCAGTTGCATTTTTGTCGAAAAATTGGTTTTTGATTTGAAACCGAAAGAGCTCTCATTCCAGACAGGAAGAAACGATTAGCTCAAGCTGTCGCGAATTTCTGTCCGGGTCTATATATCCTCGGTTTTAACCTTTAGAGTCATACATTTAGATGGCAGACTACATCTATAGCATGGAGACCCGGCTCACACCGGACCAGCAAAATGGTGTGAACCTGGTTCAGGAAATTGCCCGTCATGCGGGACTTAATCTTTATCTCACCGGCGGCACCATCCGCGACCTGATCACCGGCTTTCCGATTCGCGATATCGACCTCAGCATTCAGGGCAATCCGCTCAAGCTCCAGAAAGAGTTGGAGAAAGCCGGCATTTCCGTGCAGGGGGTAGACGAGGAGCTTCGGACGCTGCAGCTGTTGATGCCGGGGAACGTCCGCGCCGAACTCAACATGACGCGTGCCGAGACCTACGACAAGCCCGGCAAACCGCCCGCGGTTACGCCTGCCACGATTAATGAAGACCTGCGGCGTCGCGACTTTACGGTCAACGCGATGGGGCTTTCGCTGAATCCCGGATCCAGGGGCCTGCTGCTGGATCCGTTCAACGGCGTGGCCGATATCGAGGCAAAGGTACTGCGTGTACTGCACAGCTATGCCTTCCTGGAGGAACCGGTCCGGCTGATCCGCGCGACCCGTCTGAGCGCGCGTTTTCACTGGCCGCTGGAAGAACGCACGCAGACGCGCTATGACGCGGCGAAGGAAAACAACTATATCGAATACCTCGGTAAGCGGATGATCGGCTATGAGCTGGAGCAGTTGGCGCATGAAGATGACCCGCTGAACATCATGCGCGCGCTGGAAAAGGAAGGCTGGCTCAAGGTCCTGCATCCGCATTGGACAATGGGCAAAATCGCTTCCGGTGACGTCGGCCAACTGGTAAAAACGCGCCAGATGATGAACGAGCTCGGCTACTCGGTCGAAACCGGGCCGATCGTGATGTACTTCCTCACTTCCCGTATGAGCGATAAGGACACAGGCGAGATCCAGCGCATGATTCCGCGACGCGACTTCGTGGACAAGTGGAAGCGCCTGGAAAGCAGCGCTCAGGAGCTGACGAAAAAGTTGACCAGCAAGGAAGCGGGAGTGCCTTCAGGGGCATGGAAGATTCTTTCGCAGGCCACGCCGGAGAACATCCTCTTCCTCAGCCTCACCGTGAGGCAACAGGCAGTCGACCAGAAGCTGAAGAACTTTTTCGGAAAATGGCGGCAAGTGAAGGAGAAGTTGCCGTTCCCGGAGATGGCCGAGCTGCGAATCACGTCGCAGTTACCGGAATACCCGGAGATCACGGAGAAGGCATGTCTGCTGCTGATGGATGGCAAGCTGCGGTCGCACTCCGAGATCATGAATTTCCTGAAACCCTACGAGCCGCCACCGCCCCCACCGCCGCCCGCGCCGAAACGCGGACGGGCTAAGGCGCCGGCAGCCGCAGGCGCGGCGGAAGCAGTGGTTCCGGGAAAGCGAGGGCGCAAACCGAAAGGTGTTGCGACGCCCGTGCCAGCCCCGGTGTCAGAAGTACCGTCGCCGCAAATTGCTCAGCAGGCAAACTCCCCGGCTACCAAAGTCACTACCAAACAGGCAGGGACGCCAGCGGCTTCTGCTACACCCGCCGTAACGAAAAAGACTTCCTCACTGGAGAAGCCGGCAGCTAAAAAGGCAGCGACCAATAAACAGACGAAGCCGGCAAAGAAGGCGGTTGCGAAAAAGACTGCTCCCGCTAAGAAGAGCGCTACGAAAAAAGCCGCGGTTAAGAAGCCGGCGGCAAGAAAACCAGCAGTCAAGAAACCAGCGTCAAAGAAGCCATCCCGTAAGCGGTAGGGTACAGATCCAGATTCGCCATCGGGTCGGCATACTTTTTCCGCTCGAGCTACTACTCTCACCAGCTTTTTCGATCGCGCGATCCGAGCTACATCGACGTTAGGAAGAAGCTCTTGCGTACGACACGCGCTTGCTAGCGAACTGCTTGCTAAACTGAAGTTGTGCGACGGCTGATCACTAATGCCGACGACTTCGGCCTGACCTCGGGCGTCANNGCCCTCGGTTTCGCGATAGCTTGAACGACTTCGTCATCGCATCGTTTCGTGACAAGCTTGCTCCGGGCGAGATTGAGGCGGAAGCGACAGCGCAGATAGAGCGCATCCAGGCCGCCGGAGTCCAGTTGTCGCATTTCGACACCCACAAGCATGCGCATATGTTTCCGGCCGTGCTTCGTCCATTGCTGCGAGCAGCAAAGGCGTGCAAGGTTCCGGCTGTACGCAACCCTTTCGGGCAGGTTTGGCCGCTGCCCATGAGCAGCATCTTGCGGACTCACCGGCTGTGGAAGCGGTTCGCTCAACTGAACGTATTGCGCAACTTTGCCACGAACTTTCGACGGCAGGTTGAGTCCCATGGACTTCGTACCA
>PLBD01000001.1 GCA_003135315.1 Acidobacteriaceae bacterium
GGGCTCGAATCGCGCGGTACCGAAAGCGCCAATCATTTCTGAACACAGAAGAAATCGTTTGAACAACACATCATCCATTGCAGCATTTCCGCTTCAGCATTTATCGGTGCGGGTCCCTTGGCATGACGCGGGGTGGGCGGGTGTGGTTTGCAACGCGCCACAACTTAATGGCGCATGCTCGAAATTGAAGCGAATTGCTGGCGGCAAACACGAAGAGGACGAGAAAGCGATTGCAGGCCAATCGTTGGAAGCTCTGCCATCGGACGTGTGGCCGTGTTGCGTTGAGGAGAGGGCAACCTTCATGGCCCCGTTTGAGATGGAGCACATTAAACGGCACGCATTGGCGAGTGTGAACAAGGAGCACTACGGGCACTTCCAGCCAACTCGACAGCGCAATCCAGCTTACTCCGCGGGGATCGTCCCGTTTCGGTGGATGATGCGCGAAAATTTAAACGCTTATCGTGACCTGTATGAGTTAGATATAGATGAAACGAGGGAGCCCGATCTCGGATATAAAACCAGCTGGGTTCACGAAGCCACGAATCAAAGCGCTCTGTTGGACGGATTTGCCGCGCATCTTCGCACAGAAGATTCTCTCTGCCTCTTCTATGCCAAGCATGTGCCATTTGTCGAAGGCACCGGTCGAATCCTAATTGGAGTGGGCCGCATAAACAATATTGGTTGTCTGAAGGAATATGACCGCAACAGCAATGGGATGCGCGGCATGATCTGGGAGCGACCTGTCCAACATTCAATTCGCCCGAAGGGACAGGACGGCTTCCTTGTTCCCTACTATGAAATTTTGAAACGCGCCGAAGAAGATCCGTCCTTGGATCTCGAACGCTACGCGGCTAAAGCGCCGGATGAACATTGGGACGAGTTCTCGTACGCCAGCGAACTTGTTACCCATGATGGCGCTATCGCGGCGCTCCTTTCCCTTGAAACTGCACTCGACCGCATGGAGTCGGAGCTGGGTGTTCCGACGGCTTTGCAGCGACAGTGGATTCAAGTCGAACTTGTTCGCCTCTGGAAGGTTCGCGGCCCGTTCCCTGGCTTGGGTGCAGTGCTTTCAGCTTTCGGCTTGTCACGAGGGATCTTCGTCGCGCACGCGCTGCAGGAAAAAGCTGGTGAAAATGCCGACCCTTGGCCGTTCGTGGATGCTGCCTTTGACTCCCCGGCAAAAGTGTTGCCGAAGGAGCTTCATCGGGACCTGAAAGAATTGGCACCGACCTGGGCTGGTATGAGTGCGGATCGCAAAGCCCTGCTTCGTCTGATCAGTCGTTTCGAGGTAACGAAGGAGCAAGCGGCATCACTCTACGATGAGGGCTCTCGTCAGAAACGCCACTGGGCCGGCACAGACCGCGAGATTCTGCAAAACCCCTACCGCATTTACGAGATTAGTCGCCATGATCCCGAAGACGTTCGGCTGCTGGCCGTAGACCGTGGCGTTTTCCCCGAGGATGTAGTGCGACTATTGCATCCACTTTCTGCTCCCTCGGGCCTGGACTCGGCCGCTGATCTGCGACGGGTTCGCGCGTTTACCATCTCTGCACTCGAAGAAGCCTCGCTCGGCGGGCATACATTGCTTCCAAAGGACAAAGCAGTGGATGCCATTTTGGGCCGCCCCGTGCGACCCATGTGTCCAGTAACCGGCGATATGCTTTCCGCTCGAGTTGCGGATATGAAGCCAGAAGTGTGGTCCGCTCCAATGGACGGTACTGTGGCGCTGCAACTCGAACGCTATAAGGAAATCGGCGCCGAAGTGCGCAAGCAGGTCGATGGTCGCATTGGCGGCAAGCGGCATATCGTCAAACACGACTGGTTAGATTTCCTTCAGGAGATGTTTGGGCCGGCGACGGACAGCGAAGAAAAGCGCGCCCGCACGGAAAAAGCGGCGGCATTGAAGGCGTTGGCTGAAGCGCGTTTTAGCGTTCTGGCGGGACCGGCGGGCGCAGGTAAGACGACGGTTCTCGGCACTCTCTGCGGTCAGCCGGAGATTCGGGCCGAGGGGCTGTTGCTGTTGGCTCCCACCGGCAAAGCGCGTGTGCGAATGCAAGCACTGGCGGGCGGCGGTGGCGGTAAGGCACTCACGATTGCCCAATTTCTTAATCAGCATGGCCGGTACGATGGCCGCGGGGGCCGCTATATCATGAGCGACCGTCCGAAGGCGTCGGGCTTTGGAACGGTGATTGTGGATGAATCGTCAATGCTCACCGAGGATATGCTCGGCGCACTGTTCGATGCTTTCTCGGGCGTGAAGCGTTTCATCTTTGTTGGGGATCCCGCGCAATTGCCCCCGATCGGTGCAGGCCGACCGTTCGTGGATATCATCGCCAAGTTACGGCCCGAGGACTACGAGTCGCGATTTCCTCGTGTCGCCGTTGGCTACGCCGAACTCACCATTGAGCGTCGTCAGATTGGTTCCGATCGACCTGATTTGCGACTCGCACGGTGGTTTAGCGCCGCACCTCCATCAGCGGGGGAGGACGATGTGTTCTTTGTCGGCGCGAGCGAACATCCCGTAATTCGATTTGTTGAATGGCAGAAACCGGACGACTTCCAGAGCAAGCTTGTAGATGTGCTGGTAGAGGAGTTGAAGCTGTCCGGTCCCGAAGATTTGCGTGGTTTCAATAGAGCACTTGCTGCGACATCAAGCGGCGAATACGACTATTTCAACCGATCCGGTGAAGGAAAGAACGGTGCCGTCGATGCCGTCGAGGCTTGGCAGATCCTTAGCCCACTCCGAGGCATGCCATTTGGAGTGAACGACATCAACCGCCAAATCCACGAGCGATTCCGCGCCGGCTTCCTCAAGCTGGCTACGCAGCCTTGGCGCTCTATCCCGAAGCCCTTTGGAGCGGAACGCGTTGTATATGGCGACAAGGTCATGAACCTCAGCAACCATCGTCGTGACGGTAAACGGGTCTACCCGCAAGATGGGGCCATTGGCTACCTTGCCAACGGCGAGATTGGCATCGCAGTCGGGTTGTGGCAGTCGCGCAAAAACCCGAAGATCTTGAAAGTGGAGTTCTCCTCCCAACGAGGCTTCACCTATGATTTTTACGGAAGCGATTTCCAAGATGAGGGCGACGCCGCTCTCGAACTGGCTTACGCCCTCACTGTTCACAAGGCGCAGGGCAGTCAATTCAAAGTTGTGATCCTCGTGTTGCCGG
>PLBD01000080.1 GCA_003135315.1 Acidobacteriaceae bacterium
CGCAGGAGCAGCTCACGCCGGAGGCGGTGATGAAGCTGCTCGACGGCTATCTCGATTTCGGCGACCTGGCGGGGCAGAAGGCGATCCTGCAACCGACGGCGCAGAACGCCACGGCCAATGCCAATGCGCCGGCCAATGTCGCGCCGGCTTCGCCGATCACGCAGCTGAAGCGCGGCATGCAGATGGGCGAGATCAACCAGTTGATGGGACAGGGACGGATGCTGTCGGAGTCCACGTCGGAAGAGGGATTGAAGACGCAGATCTTCGAGTANNCGAAAATCCCCACCCAAGCAAAGGAAGCTTGGGTGGGGCACCCGCTAAGGCGTGATTTCGAAGACTACCCCGCAACCGAGATTCTGGTAGCAATTGCCGGCGCTATTGCCGCCCGCCTGAGTCGTGCCGTAGATGTTGCCGGCTGGCGTCCATGGTGAGCTGTCCGAAGGGCTGGCCACCATCGGCGCCGCCGGTGAAGTCGTGCAATGTGGTCAGGGTCCAGACGCCGTTCGACTGGTTGCGACGATTTGAATGTTCGGGACAATCAACCGCGCTGGATGACGAGCGGGGAATCTGCTCTGGCCCGCAGCGGCGCTGATATGATTTGCTCCGTGGCCAAACACATGGCGCGCGGGAAGTTCATCAGCTTCGAAGGGCTCGACGGATGCGGCAAGAGCACGCAACTGGAGAAGCTTGCCGGAGCGCTGCGCCGGCAGGGAATCGACGTCGTCACCACGCGCGAGCCCGGCGGGACGGAGCTTGGCGAGCGGATTCGCGCCGTGCTGCTGAGTTCGCGCACAGCCGGACTCGATCCCCACGCTGAGATGGCGCTGATGTTCGCCTCGCGGGCGCAGTTGATCGCCGACGTGGTCCTGCCTGCGCTGGAAGCAGGGAAGTGGGTGGTGTGCGACCGCTTCACCGATTCCACGGAAGCGTATCAGGGCGGCGGGCGGCAGCTTGGCGGCGAAGGCGTGCTGCGCTTGCACGAAGTTTTGTGCGGCGGTGTCTGGCCCGACCTGACCATCCTGATGGATTCTGAGGTGAGCTCCAGCGTAAGCCGGGCGCGGCGCCGCAACAAGTCTGCCGAGCAGGATGAGAACCGCTTCGAGAAAGAGAGTGGCGCGTTCTTCACGCGGGTGCATGAAACATTTCTGGAGATCGCGCGGCGCGAGCCGCAGCGCGTGGTGTTGATCGACGCGCGCCCGCCGATTGAAGTGGTACATGAGGAGATTGTGCGGGTGGTGAAGGAGCGATTTTTGTTGATGATTTAAAAGGGCAAGTTACAGTGATCGGTCGAGTGTTCGGCTTTGAAAGGGCACACCTTCAGGTGTGCCGTAACGAGCCCTTCATTAGTGCTTCTTCCGAGCGGGCTTCAGCCCGCGAGGACCTGCCTTTCCGGAGCCGGCAAGCCGTGCCGAGCGCGAAACCTTGCGATACAGTAGGCTCTAGCCCAGAAGAGCGCGCATGAAACCCGACCGCGAACACGCCACCAGAAACGATCAAACGTATTTTGTTACAGCAAACACCTGGCAGCGACGTGCCGTGTTTCAGAAGTCGTCCTGGGCACATCTTTTCCTGAACACTTTGCATTCCTATAGAGGCCGCGCCTACCTATTGCACGAATACGTACTCATGCCGGAACATTTTCATATTTTGTTGACGCCAATGGAGAGCTTGGAACGAGCGGTGCAGTTCCTCAAAGGCGGGTTCTCCTTCCGCGCAAAGAAGGAACTTGAATCCTCTCTGGAAGTTTGGCAACGCGGGTTTTCGGACCATCGAATTCGCGATTCGGCCGACTGTGAAGTGCATGTCGGGTACATAATGCGGAATCCAATAGGAAGAAGACTCGTGGAACACGCAGTGGATTACCCTTATTGCTCAGCTTTCCCAGGTAGCGAGAAAGACGAGGTCCCTCAGCGGCTAAAGCCGCTAAAAGTGGGGCACGATTGCGGCACGGCTGAAGCCGTGCCCTTTCAAAACCGCACAAGCCCCGGAGCCTCCGCCGGCGAAGGTGAAAGGAAACGGTGAGTTGTGAATTTTCAACTCTTCCTGCCGCTAGTTGTAACGACGGCATTGGCAATATGGCCAGGGAATCGAACGGCGGCCCTAGATCCACTTATCGCAGATCTCCGTTCTTAGCTGCGTGAGCAGCTCAGGTTAGGGCCAGTACCAAACCGTATAGTTGTATTTCGATACGATCCAAGGTGTGAAGGAAATCGACAACCGTAATGCCTTTTTCTGATTTTCATGGGAATGCCGAGACGGTGCACACGCTGCGCGAGATGCTGGCGCACGAGCACTTTCCTCATGCGCTGATCCTTTCCGGGCCGCAGGGAGCAGGGAAGTTCACGCTCGCGCAGATGGTCGCCAAGGCGATGAACTGCCTGGAACGTCCCGTCACCGACGGCCTGCCGGATTTCTGCGGCCGTTGCGCCAACTGCGTTCGCATCGCCGAAGCCGATGCGCTGGAAGAGCGCTTTGCCGAAGCCGTGGAGGCGCGCGAAAATCTGCGCGACACCGACAAGCGCGAGA
>PLBD01000489.1 GCA_003135315.1 Acidobacteriaceae bacterium
CGATGGATTCGGCCATCGGCCTGTCCACCATGATTGCCGTCGGTCCGGACAACTTTGCGGAGATGCTGGCCGGCTTCCACGCTATGGACGAGCATTTCCGCACCACGCCGCTGGAGAAGAACCTGCCTGCTCTGATGGGACTTCTGACCGTGTGGTACAACAACTTTTTCGGCGCCCAAACCGTTGGCATCATGCCTTACGCGGACAACATGAAGCGTTTTCCGGCATATCTCCAGCAGTTGCAGATGGAGAGCAACGGCAAGCATGTCGATCTGGAAGGCAATCACGTCGAGTGGCAGACCGGCCCGATCATCTGGGGCGAGCCCGGCACCGATGGCCAGCACTCGTTTTACCAGTTGATTCATCAGGGAACGAAGCTGATCCCGTGCGACTTCATCGCCTTTTGCCGGCCGCTGAGCCCGCTGAAGGTACAGCACGATTACCTCATGGCCAACGTCTTCGCGCAGGCCGAGGCGCTGGCGTTTGGCAAGACTGCCGAGGAACTGAAGGCCGAAGGCTCGGCCGATTTCCAGACCCCGTTTCGCGTTTGCGAAGGCAACCGTCCGACGAATACCATCCTGGCCGACAAGCTCACGCCGCACGCCTTGGGCACTCTGGTCGCTCTCTATGAGCACAATGTCTTTACTCAAGGCGCGGTGTGGAACATCGATTCCTTCGACCAGTGGGGCGTGGAACTGGGCAAGGTGCTGGCCAAGCGCATCATCCCTGAATTGGAAAGTGAATCGGCCCCGCAGTTGAAGCATGACAGCTCGACCAACACGCTGATCAGCCGCTATCGCAAAGCTCTTGGCCGGAAGGTCTGAAGTCGATTGGCTTTGAAGGGGCGCAGCTTCAGCTGCGCCGTTGTGGCCATTTGGTTTGTCATCACGAGTAGGGCTTCAGCCCGACGAGGGACCTGCTTTTTCAGAGCTCGTTACGAATGTCGGTACGGCAGCATCACCTTCACCCGGCAGCCGCGCGCATCGGGGCGGTTGGCCAGCTCGATTGAGCCGCCGTGCGCTTCTGCGATCTGCTGCGACAATACGAGTCCAATACCGGAGCCGCCCGGCTTCGTGGTGTAGAACGGGACGAACGCGTTGCTGGGATTTAGCAGCCCAATCCCGTTGTCTTCCACCATCAGCACAACTTTGTGATCGAACTGCTCCCAGCGCATCGTCACCTTCGGCTCACCAGCTTCATCGGCTTTGTGTGATTGCGCCTGCTCCAGCGCGGCATCCACGGCGTTGCGCACCAGGTTGATCAGCATCTGCTCGATCAGGTCGGGATCGAGCATCAGCACCAGCTCGGCGCCGGGCGAGATATTGACCTTTAGTCGGGTCTCGAGCGCGGCCACGCGTTCGAAGAGCGGCTGTAGCTCGATCGGCCTTAGTGTCGGCGCGGGCATCTGCGCCAGCTTGCGGTAGGACTGGAGGAAGCGGTGCAGCGCAGCCGTGCGCGACTCGATGATATTCAGCCCGCGCTGGAAGTCCGCATTTTGCGCCTCCGGCAATTCTTCCAGCGGCAGGCGCGACGCCAGGCTTCCCGCGATCGAGATGATGGGCGCCAGAGAGTTATTCAGCTCATGACCGAGCACGCGAATCAGCTTCTGCCAGGCGCTGCGCTCCTGCTCGCGCAGGGCGCGGCTCACATCCGACAGCACGATCAACGTGTGCGGTACGCCGTTCTGCCGGAAGGAACGTTTGCGCACCATCCAGCGCGCGTTGGGCGCCGAATACGGAAGCTCGACCAGCGTCTCATTCGCCGCTTCGAAGCACGCATTCAGTTCCAGTTCGCTGGCGGTCTTGCCCAGCAGGCGCGCTGCCGGCTGCTGCAACAATCGCTCACCCGCGGCATTCATCAACCGCAGGATGTGATCGGGATCGAAGGTAAACAACGGCGTATCGATTTCCTCGACCACCCGTCGCAGCAGCGCGGTCGCCTCAATTGTCTGCACTCGCTGTTCGGTCAGGATGTCAGCAAGCGAGTTGATTTCCAGCGCCAGCTCCCCCAGCGCGTCGTTGGGATCGGCGCCGCGCGCGCGAAAGGAATAATCCTCCTCGCGCAGCGCGCCCACCACGTTGGTCAGGGTCTGCAACGGCCGGACGATCTGATCAAGCAATGCCAGCGTCAGCACCAGCCACAGAACGATCTCCAGCACGGTCAGCGAGACCTTCGTGTCCCTGCTCCAGTCGTGCGTCCAGATGAGGATGGTGCCAAAGGTGACGCCCGGCAGGGCGGCCAGAATGGCAAACAACGCGATGCGTTTCTCGTAGAGAAGTCTGAAACGGCGGCGACGCGAGGGGGGATGGTAGCGCCCGGACTCCTCACTATGCGTCAGCGTAGAACTCGATGAGGCCGGAGAGTACGGGTCGCCGCCGGAACTAGAGTCCATAGCGTTCCATCCGGCGGTACAGCGCGCCGCGGCTCAAGCCCAGCGCCTCCGCCGCCTGGCTCACGTTGCCGTGAAAACGCTGCAGCGCTTTGCGAACCAGAATACCCTCGACCTCTTCGATGCTGAGCTCTTCCAGGTTCAAGCCCTGCGAGCGCTGCTGCACGCTCAGCCCCAGGTCGGACACCTGAATCTCTCCCGTCTGGCACATCAGCACCGCACGCTCCAGCGTGTGCTCCAGTTCGCGCACGTTGCCGGGCCACGCGTATTGCATCATGGCCTGCAGAGCGGTCGCGGCAAATCCGCTGACCGTGACCCGGTAGCGCGTGGCATAGCGCTTGAGGAAGTACGACGCCAGCAGCGGGATATCTTCGCGCCGATCACGCAACGGCGGTATGGGAATCTCAACCGTGTTCAGGCGGAACAGCAGGTCCTCGCGGAACAGTCCGGCGGCGATGGCATCCTGCAGGCTCGTGTTGGTCGCCGAGATCACGCGCACATTGATGTGCTTGGT